>NZ_JBHSRF010000014.1:0-144036 GCF_042658925.1 Sphaerisporangium aureirubrum | reverse complement strand
CCCGCAACTCCCCCACATCCAGCCCCACACCCACCCCCGCCAGGGCACCCCCCCGCTCCAAGCCCGGCCCCGCCGGGACGCCGCCCTGCTCCACGTGCACATCCCCCTCATCCCGGCGCCGAGACGGCGGGACGTGGTGCGGCGAATCCGGCGCCGTCGTACGGCGGCCCGCCGGAACCACATACGCGACGAGACGCTTGACGCCGGAGTGGTCCTCACGAGGAACCACGGCGGCCTGCGCGACGCCGGGATGCGAGGCCAGCACGGCCTCGATCTCCCCCAGTTCGATGCGGAAGCCGCGGATCTTGACCTGTTCGTCGGCCCGGCCGGCGAACAACAACTCACCGTCGGAAGTCCAGCGAACGAGATCCCCGGTCCGATACATCCGTCCACCGGACGGACACGCCACAAACCGCTCGGCGGTCAACCCAGGACGTCCGGCGTACCCACGCGCCAGCCCATCCCCGGACACATAAAGCTCCCCCACCACCCCAGGAGGAACAGGACACAGAAAGTCGTCCAGAACATAGACGCGGGTGTTCCAGATCGGCCCCCCGATGGCAACCGAGGTACGCCCGGAAAGAGGCGACAACGCCTGAGTCATGGTCGCGCAGACAGTGGTCTCGGTAGGCCCATAGGCGTTGAACATCCGCCGCCCCCCGGCCCACCTCTCGACAAGCTCCGGCGGACAAGCCTCCCCAGCCACCACCAGCGACACGAGGTGACCAGGCAACTCCTCGACCTGCGCCAGCACCGACGGCGGCAACGTCACATGTGTAATGCCAAAGTCGACGAGCAGATCCTCCACCCGCCCGAACGGCGGCATCCGATCAGCAGGAGCAAGAACAAGCGTCGCCCCACCCAGCAACGCCATACAAATCTCCGACACCGCAGCGTCAAACCCCAACGCCGCGAACTGCAACACCCGAGCCCCCAACCCCACCCCAAACCGCTCAACCTGCGCCCCAGCCAACCCCCCAAGACCCGCATGCGACACCACAACACCCTTGGGAACCCCCGTCGAACCAGACGTATAGATCACATACGCCGCCAACGCAGAATGCAGAACCACCCCATCAAGATCCGGAGAACACCGCGACACTTCCGCCACCACCACCGGGTCATCCCAAACAACCCGAACAACACCCTCAGGCAGAACCCCAGCGGTACCAGCCGTACAAACCACCAGCACCGGAGCCGCATCCCCCACCACGAACCCGATCCGCTCAGCCGGATACGACGGATCCAGCGGCACGAACGCCGCCCCCACCTTGACCACCCCGAGCAGCACCGCGACAAGCTCGGCCGACCGCCCCATCACCACCCCGACCCGATCCCCGGCCCGCACCCCCCGCCCCGCCAACCACCGCGCCACCCGCCCCGCCCGCTCGGACAACTCCCGATAAGTCCAGGTACCGTCCTCCGCCACCACCGCCACCGCGTCAGGAGTACGCCCCGCCACCTCGGCCACAAGCTCGCCCAACGTGGCACCCGAAACCGCCCGAGCGGTGTCGTTCCACGTCTCGACGACCGTCCGCCTCTCCCCTTCGCCCAGCAGCTCCAGCCGCCCCACCCGCAGATCCGGATCGGCGGCGACCTGCTCCAGCACCCGGCGCAGCCGCTCCAGCAGCAGCACGACGGTCGAGTGGTCGAACAGATCGGTGGCGTACTGAACGACACCACCGATCCCGGCAGGCGCCCCACCCGCGTCCCGCCGTTCGCTCAGATCAACGGACAGATCGAACCGAGCGGGAACCACCTCGGCAGGCAGATCGGCCTCGTCGAGCGCGGTGACATCCAGCCCCGGAAGCTCCCACCGCGGCCCGGGAACGTTCTGCAGCACCAGCATGACCTGGAACAACGGATGCCGAGCCAACGACCGCGCCGGACTCAGCTCATCCACCAACCGCTCAAACGGCACATCCTGCCGCGCAAACGCCGCAAGATCCGCCTCACGCACCCGCGACAACAACTCACCGAACGACGGATCCCCACCCACATCCGTCCGCAGCACCAAGGTGTTGATGAAGAACCCAGCCAGATCCTCCAGCGCCCGATCCCCACGCCCGGCGACCGCCGTACCCACCGGAATATCGGTCCCCGCCCCAAGCCGCGACAACAGCGCCGCCAGCGCGGCCTGCACGACCATGAACGTCGTGGCCCCACCCCGCCGCGCGACCGTCACCAGCCCCGCATGCACTTCCGCCGAAAGCTCGAACGGCACCGTCCCACCCCGGAACGAAGCGACGGCAGGCCTACTCCGATCCGCCGGCAACGCCAACTGATCCGGCATCCCCGCGAGCGCGTCCCGCCAGAACGCCAACTGCCCGCTGAGCAGGCTCGCAGGATCGTCCGCCTCCCCAAGCACCTCCCGCTGCCACACCGCGTAGTCCGCGTACCGCACCGGCAACGGCTCCCATTCCGGCGCCTCCCCCCGGCACCTGGCCCCGTACGCCACCCGCAGATCCCGCGCCAGCACCCCCTTCGACCACCCGTCCACCGCGATGTGATGCACCACCATCACAAGCACGTACTCACCCTCACCCACCACCACCAGCTCAGCCCGCCACGGCAACTCCCGCGCCAGATCGAACCCCTCCCCGGCCACCCCGGCCAGCACCACTCCCAAATCGAGACCCCGACGATCCTGGCGCAGGTGGGGGTGGGCGGAAGGGCCGGTGAGGATCTGCTGGTGGGGGGTGCCGTCGATGTGGGGGTAGATGGTGCGGAGGGGTTCGTGGCGGTCGGCGAGGTCGGCGAGGGCGGCCTGTAGGGCTGGGATGTTCAGGGGGCCGGTGAGGTTCAGGACGATGGGGACGTTGTAGGCGGCGGTGGTGTCTGTCTCCTCCAGCTGGTTGAGGAACCACATGCGTCGCTGGCCGAAGGAGAGGGGGGAGCCGCCGTCGGGGTGGGGGGCGGGGGTCACGGGGGGACGGACGGGGGCGCCCTGGAGGGTGTCGATCAGGTGGGCGAGGGCGGCGGCGGTGGGGGTGCGGAAGATGTCGCGGATGGTCAGTTCGGTGGTGAGGGCCGAGCGGACGCGGGAGGTCAGGCGGGTGGCCAGCAGGGAGTCGCCGCCGAGGGTGAAGAAGGATTCCTCGGCGCCTACGCGGTCCAGGCCGAGGACTTCGGCGAACAGGCCGCACAGGACGTCCTCAAGCGGGGTGGCGGGGCCGCGGCCGGTGCCGCCGAAGTCGGGGGCGGGCAGGGCGGCGCGGTCCAGCTTGCCGTTGGCGGTGACGGGGAGGGCGGGAAGGACCACCACGGCGGAGGGGACCATGTACTCGGGGAGGGTGCGGGCGGCGTACTCGCGCAGGGTGCGGGGGTCCGCGGGCCCGGCCGACGGGACGGGCTCGCGGGCCGTGTCCGTGGCCGTGGACGACGGGACTACGTAGGCGACGAGGCGTTTGACGCCGGGCTGGTCCTCTCGGGCCAGGACGGCCACCCGGGCGACGGATTCGTGGGTGGCGAGGGTGGCCTCGATCTCGGACAGCTCGATGCGGAAGCCGCGGAGTTTCACCTGGTGGTCCGTGCGGCCTATGTAGAGGAGGTCGCCTTCGGGGGTCCAGCGGGTGAGGTCGCCGGTGCGGTACATGCGGCCACCGAAGGGGGAGGCCACGAAGCGGTCCGCGGTCAGGGCGGGGCGGGACGCGTAGCCGTGGGCCAGCTGAATGCCGGACAGGTACAGCTCGCCGGTCACGCCGGGGGGGACGGGGCGGAGGTAGGCGTCCAGGACGTGGACCTGGGTGTTCCAGACGGGGCGGCCGATGGGGGTGGCCGACGGGGACGGCGTGCAGGTCCAGGAGGTCACGTCCACGGCCGCCTCGGTGGGGCCGTACAGGTTGGAGAGGGTGGCGGGGAGGAGGCGGTGGAAATCGGTCACCAGGTCGGGGGGAAGGGCTTCGCCGCTGCAGACCACGTGGCGGAGGGTGGGGCAGTCGCCGGGGCGGAGTTCGCCGAGGAACGAGCCCAGCATGGAGGGGACGAAGTGCATGACGGTCACGGCGTGGCGCTCCACGGCCTCGACCAGGTAGGCCGGGTCGCGGTGGCCGCCGGGGCGGGCCATGACCAGGCCGGCGCCCACCAGGGACGGCCAGAAGAACTCCCACACCGAGACGTCGAAGCCGGACGGGGTCTTCTGCAGGACGCGGTCCCCGGCCGTCAGGCGGAACTCGTGCTGCATCCACAGCAGGCGGTTCACGATCGCGGCGTGGCTGATCACGGTGCCTTTGGGACGGCCGGTGGAACCTGAGGTGTAGATCATGTACGCGGGCAGCCCGGACGGGAGGTCGAGGTCCAAAGGGGCCTCGGAGCAGGAGGCGACGGCCGCGACGGTCTGAGGGGACGACCACAGTTCCTCGGTGCAGACGACGGGCGGGGACGCGTCGGTGAGGATGTACTCGATGCGGTCGGCGGGGTACTCGGGGTCGACAGGCACGTACGACGCGCCGGCCTTCAGCACGCCCCACAGCACGACCATCAGGTCGGCCGACCGTTCCATCAGGACGGCGACCCGGCCGCCGGGGAGCACACCCTGGTCGCGGAACCAGCGCGCCGCCTGGTTGGACCGGGCGTCGAGCCGGGCGTAGGTCAGCGAGGTGTGCTCGTCGAGGACGGCCACGGCGGACGGAGTGCGTTCCACCTGGGCGCGGAACAACGCGGGCAGGGTCGTGGACGGCACGGGGGCCGCGGTGTCGTTCCACGTGGACAGGACCTGGGTGAGCCCGGCGGGGTCCAGCACGTCCAGGTGCCCGACCGGCGCGCGGGGCGCGGCGACGGCGGCGGCGAGGAACGTGGCGAAGGCCCGCTGGTGGGCGGTGAGGTCGTCGGGGGAGGACACGTCGCCGTCGAAGTCGATCCGCATCCGGCCGTCGCCCGAGCCGCCGCGCACGGTGATCATCAGGTCCTCGACGGGCGGCACGGACAGGTCGTGCGCCACCGCCCGGGACCCGGCGAAGTCCAGGTCGCGATCGAAGGTGACCACGTTGACCAGCGGCCCGAAGTGCCGCTTCCCGGCGGGCCAGTCGAGCTCCCTGCGCAGCTCCTCGCCGCGGTACCGCTGGTGCCGGGCGATTCCGCGCAGCTCGTCGCGCACCCGCCGCGCCAGGGTCAGGATGTCCTCGGACGGGTCCACCCGCAGCCGCATCGGCACGATGTTGGCGGTCGTCGCGGGGGTGCGCCCGGCGAGGGCGGTGACCCGCCCGGTGACCACGACGCTGAACACGACGTCGCGCACGCCGGCCGTGCGGGCGAAGTACGCCCCGGCCGCGGCGAGCACCACGTTGGGCCATCCGATGTCGGCGGTGCCCGCGGCCTCCCGCACCCGCCGGGCGTCCGGCTCGGCGAGGTGGGTGGTGCTCCGGCGGAACGTGGCGCCCGCGGCGCCGCCGACGGGCAGGCTCACCGGGTCGGGCCGGTCGGCGAACCGCGCCGTCCAGTGGTCGCGGTCCGCCAGGTGCGCCGGGGACCCGAGGTAGGCGTCCTGCTCGGCCAGCAGCTCCTCGACCGTGCCGAACCGGGCGGCGGAGCATTCGGTGCCGCGGGCAAGGGCCGTGTACAGGTCCGCCACCCGCCGCCCGAAGATGGACCAGCCGTAGGCGTCGGTCACGACGTGGTTGTACCGCTGGTACCAGAACCACCGATCGGCCGAGATCTTGAACAGCGCCTGCGCGAACAGCGGGTACGCCAGCGGGTCGGCCGGGCGCGACATCTCCTCGCGCATCCAGGCGAGCGCCTCCTCCTCGGGCCGGTCGGCGCCGGTGAGGTCGAGCACCGGCAGCGGCCAGCCGGCCGGCTCGGCGACCTGCCAGGGCCCGTCCGTCTCCTCCACGACGCGGAGGTTCAGCGACTCGGTCTCCGCGACGGCCCGCCGCAGCGCCTCCTCGAACAGCACCGGGTCGACGGGGCCGTCGATCTCCAGGTACTCGCCGGAGTTGTAGACCGGGCTGGGGTCACCGATGCGCTGGGCGAGCCAGATGTCGTACTGCGCCGCGGACAGCCGGAAACGACGGTTGCGCTGAGCCATGCGAGCCCCTCACTACAACAGGTACGTGCGTGCGTTGCGGTCCGGCGTCAGCCGGTCGTCGCCAGCCGGTAGATGGATTGCAGGTCCGGCGCGTCGAGCAGGTCGATGACGCTGATGTTCCGTCCGGTCCGTGCTTCGAGGACGGTGACGAGCCACAGCAGGTGCAGGGAGTCCCAGCCGGGGATGTCGTCCAGCACGCGGCCGGCGTCGGAGACGGTCAGCGGCAGGGAGAGTTCGTCCCTGACCAGGGCGATGAAGTCTTCGATGGTGTTCACGCGGGGTCACCTTCGGGGGTCTGCAGGCGGATGTGCGCCGGCGGGGGCGCGATGTCCGCCAGCCCGTGCCGGTAGGTCGCCGTGTCCCCGCCCGGGCCGACGGGCGCGAAGCCGTTGCGCGGGTAGAAGTCCGCGACGCGCCGGTTCTTAGGGGTCGCGCGGTAGGTGCCGAGCACGGCGGCGGCGCCGGTGTCGCGGGCGTGCCGCAGGAGCCAGTTCAGGCAGGACTCCTCGATGGAGCGGGAGAAGACCCGGCAGCTGAGCAGGAAGTTGTCGATGCGCAGCAGGTCGCCGTCCCGGCGGGCCAGCACCGCGCCGACCAGGCCGTGGTCGCCGAACCTGTCGCCGGCGCGCACGGCGAGCGGCAGGGCGGACGTGTCCCCGGTGAGCTCCAGCACGTCCCTCGGCTGCAGGCGGTGCCCGGTGAGGTTGAACTGGTTGGTGCGCAGGGTGAGCTGGGACACCCGGGCCGCGTCGGCCTCGGTGACCGGCTCGATCCTGACGTGGATGCCGAGTTCGCGCAGGTAGTCCTTCGTGGAGGCGAAGCCGTCGAGGAAGCTGAGGCGCGCGGCCTCGTCCCGGTAGCGGCGGGTCCTGGCGCGGTCGTCGGCGGTGACCTCGCGCGCGTCGAACCATCCGTCGCGCAGCAGGGCGCGGACGTGCCAGGCCGGGTCGGCGTCCAGGTCGACGACGGCCACGCCGGGGTGCTCGCGGCGCACCAGTTCGCGTTCGAAGGCGCTGTCGTCCACGAACACGAAGCTGTCGGGGGCCAGCCCGAGGTTCTCGGCCAGCCGCGCGATGTTGTCGTGCTTGGGCTGCCAGTTGGCGACGATCCGCACGAAGTCCGGCTCGCCGAGCGCCATGCGGGGGTGCTCGCGCAGCGCCTGGTCCACCAGGGCGCGTTCGTTCTTGCTGACCACGGCGAGCAGCACGCCTTGAGCGCCGAGCTGCTTGACGACCCGCTGGAAGGCCAGGAACGCCTCGCCGCGGCGGCCGTCGCCGATCTCGATGCCCTCGACGCCGTCGTCGCCGAGCACGCCGCCCCACAGGGTGCCGTCCAGGTCGAGCACCAGGCACTTCTTGGTGCGCCCGGTGAGCTGCCTGGCCAGGTGGCCCACGTCGGCGGCGTACGCGGCGAGCAGGTCGCCGGTGAGGTGCATCTTGGCGTAGACGCTGAGCCGGTCGTCGGCCACCTGGACGCCCTCGGCGACGATCGGGTCCAGGTCCAGCACGACCACCGAGGGGTGGTGCTCGGCGATGCGCAGCAGCCGGGTGTTGGCCTCGCGCCAGGCGACGCCGAGCGCGGCCCTTGAACGGTGGTCCACCAGCTGGGCGGCGTACCGGCGCGGCAGCGGCATGGTGTTGAGGACCAGCGTGCCGCGGCCGGCCTCGTCGAAGCGCGCGGCCAGCCGTTCGATCAGCTCGACGCGGCCGGCGGCGGCGCGCCGCACGTCGTCCGGCCGCCACGGCACCGGGACCTCGTCGAACACGACGTTCGGGTCCAGGACGCACAGGACGAGGCCGGGGCGGGCCCGGTGCAGCTCGCTGCCGGGGTCGAGCAGGTCGAAGACGTAATTGCCGAAGTCGGTGGGCACCGGCCGGAGCACCAGGCCGTGCCGGGCGAACTGCGCGGCCAGCGCGGGGATCAGCGGCGCGAGGGTGCCGTGCCCGGTGACGCCGACCGTGACGGACGGCAGCGCCGGGTGCTCGCGGGCGATCTCGCCGGGGTCGAGCCGGGCGAGGAGCCGCCCGGCCCGGTCCAGTTCCGGCCCGGTGAGCCGGTCCACGAGCCCGCCGGCCCTGGGGTACTCCGCGATGAGACGTCCTGACTCGGCCAGTGCGCGCAGCTCGGCCGCCGCGTCCTGCGCGGACACGTTCATGGTCCTCGCGCCCTTCTCGTCCGTTCGGGGGGTGACGGCCTGGTCACATGCCGGGGGGCAACGCCGCGCCGCCAAGGATCTGCAGCGGAGGGGGGCCGGGCGGCAGCCCGTGGTCGTCCGGCGACCCGGGGGGCGGGCCGGGCGGGCGGCCGTAGGACACGCCGGGGCCGTCCGGCAGCGGGGGCAGGTCGGCGCCGTTCCGCGGCGGGCCGCCGTTGAGCTGGAGCACCGGCTCGGCGGGGACGGGCCGTCCCGTGGCGAACTGGGTGCGGTACAGCTCGGCGTAGAGGCCGTTCATGGCGAGCAGTTCGTCGTGCACGCCCTGCTCCCTGATCTCGCCGTTCTCGATGACGAGGATCAGGTCGGCCTCCCGGATCGTGGACAGCCGGTGCGCGATCACCAGGGATGTGCGCCCGGCGAGCGCGGTCTTCAGCGCGCGCTGCACGGCCGCCTCGGACTCGGAGTCCAGGTGGGCGGTGGCCTCGTCCAGCACGACCACCGAGGGGGCCTTCAGCAGCAGCCGGGCCAGCGCGATGCGCTGCTTCTCGCCGCCGGACAGCCGGTAGCCGCGGTCGCCGACGACGGTGTCGAAGCCGTCGGGCAGCGAGGAGATCAGCTCCCAGATCTGCGCGCCCTTGCACGCCTCGACCAGGTCGTCCTCGGTGGCGCCGGGGCGGGCGTACATCAGGTTGCCGCGGATGGTGTCGTGGAACAGGTGGGCGTCCTGGGTGACCATGCCGATGGTCTCGCGCAGCGAGTCCAGGGTCAGGTCGCGCACGTCGACGCCGCCGATCCGCACGGTCCCGGAGTTCGGGTCGTACAGCCGGGGCACCAGGTGGGTGATGGTCGTCTTGCCGGCGCCGGACGGGCCGACCAGGGCGGTGAGCTTCCCGGCGGGGGCGCGGAACGACAGGTCCCGCAGCGTCCAGGCGTTGTCCCGGCGCTCCTGGGACGGCAGCGCGATCGCCTCCAGGGAGGCGAGCGAGACGTCGCGGGCGGCGGGGTAGCGGAAGGTGACGCGTTCGAACTCGACCTCGGGGGCGATGCCGTTCTTGGAGGGCCGGTCGGGCAGCGCGACGGCGCCCGGCTTCTCGGCGATGAGCGGCTTGAGGTCCAGCACCTCGAAGAGGCGGTCGAAGCTGACCAGGGCGGTCATCACGTTGGCCTGCACGCTGGACAGCTGGTTGATCGGCCCGAACAGCCGGGTGAGCAGGGCGGCGAGGGCCACCAGCGTGCCGATGGCGAACGCGCCGTTGACGGCGAGCGTGCCGCCGATGCCGTACACCACCGCGGTGGCGATGGACGCGAGGAAGGTCAGGGTGACGAGCAGCATCTTGGTGTAGACGTTGAGCACGATGCCGATGTCCCGCACCCGGCCCGCCTGGTTGCGGAACAGCGCGGCCTCGGAGGCCGGGCGGCCGTACAACTTGGCCAGCAGGGCGCCCGCGACGTTGAAGCGCTCGTGCATGAGCTGGCCCATCTCGGCGTTCAGCTCCATGGACTCGCGCATGAGCCGCTGCATCCGCCGCCCGATGATGCGGCCGGGCAGGATGAACAGCGGCAGTGCGAGCAGGGCGAACAGAGTGATCACCCAGGACAGGTAGAACATCGTGCCGAGCACCAGCGCCAGGGCGAGCGCGCTGGACACGACCGTGGAGAGCAGCGTGGTGAGGGCCTGCTGGGCGCTGACCACGTCGGTGTTGAGGCGGCTGACCAGCGCGCCGGTCTGCGCCCGGGTGAAGAACGCCAGCGGCTGCCGCTGCACGTGCTCGAAGACCTCGGTGCGCAGGTCGTAGATCATGCCCTCGCCGATGCGGCCGGAGAGCCTGCTCTGGAGGTACTGCGCCAGCAGCTCGAGCACGGCGAGGCCCGCCACGGCCCCCGCGACGGCGGCGACGACCCCCACCTGGCGGGGCATGATGCCCTCGTCGATGAGGATCTTCAGCAGCATGGGGCTCGCCACGGTGATCGTCGCTTCGGTCACGGTGACGAGCATGAGGAATCCGATGATCACGCGGTACGGCCGTGTGTAGGGCAGGACCCGCTTCACCGTGCCGGACTTGATCTTCTGGCGGGCCGACCCTGATTCCTCGCCGATCCCGTGTATCACGAACTGCGGGCCCGAGCCTCCGATCATGACGCGGAACCTCCTTAAGTCTCGTCAGACCGGATTATTGGGCCCGCTCGAACTGCGCCATTTCCTCGATGAGGCTCTTCGGCCGCATGTCGGTCCAGTTCTCCTCGATGAAGTCGAGGCACTCCTTGCGTGTGGCCTCGCCGAACACGGTTTCCCAGCCGGCGGGGACGTCGGCGAAAGCGGGCCAGAGGGAATATTGGCCCTCATCGTTGATGAGCGCGAAAAAGGTACCGTCTTCATTGTCGAACGGGTTGGCCATGTTCGCTCCTCGGGGGTTGTTTCGAAAAACATAACCCCTATGGCGAAACGCCGTAAGGCCGTCCAGCCGACCATTTCCCGCACCTGGACACGGCCCGGGAAAATCGCCGCGTCAACCGTCGATCCACACCGGATCCCGCTTTTCCACGAACGCTCGTGGACCCTCCGTGGCGTCACTGCTGTACATACGCCGCTCTTCCCACACATAACGGGTGGAAAATGCCCTTTCCAATGGCATATCGACCGAGGCGAGCGCCGCCTCCTTGATGGCGCGCACCGACAACGGGGCGGCGCGCACCAGGTCGCGGGCCCATTCGGCGACGCATTCGTCGAGCCGCTCGACCGGCACCACTTCGTTCACCAGCCCGTGGTGCAGAGCGGTGCGCGCGTCCATCCGCCGGCCGGTGAGCAGGTAGCCCATCGCGGTGCGCAGAGGCAGCTGCCGGGCGAGCCTGAACACCCCGCCCGCGCCGGGGACCAGCCCGAGCGTGGCCTCGGGCAGGCCGAAGACGGCCTGCTCGGAGGCGACGATGACGTCGCAGGCCAGCGCCAGCTCGAAGCCGCCGCCGAGCGCGTAGCCGTGGACCCGCGCGATCACGGGCTTGGACAGCGAGAAGCGCTCGGTGAGCCGGGGCCAGCCGGGCTGGTCCCGGCTGCCGAACGTGGTGGGCGGGGCGCCCGCGGTGTTGAGCCGCACCCGTTCCTTCAGGTCCTGGCCGACGGAGAACGCGCGGTCCCCGGCGCCGGTGAGCACCACCACCCGGACCTCGCCGTCCTCCTCCACCAGGTCCCAGACGGCGGCGAGCTCCTCGTGCGTGCGCGTGTCCATCGCGTTCAGCACCTCGGGCCGGTGCAGCGTGACGTGGGCGACGTGGCCCTCGCGCTCGTACCCGACCCTGTTCACGCGCCGCCACCGAAACGGCCGGCCTTCTCGATCACGTCCTCCGCGTACAGCCTCAGCACCTGCTGGAGCGCGAACTCGGCCATGTAGGCGCGGAACGCCTCGACGGGTTCCTCGGCGAGGTTCAGCATGCGCCGGTTGGGCACGACCGCGGGGCCCTTCAGCGCCTCGGCGGCCCGCTCGGCCGCCGCGCCGACCTCGGCGGGCTCCACGACCTCGTCCACCAGCAGCCTGGCGTCCGGCTCGGCGGCCTGGATCCGGCGCCCGCCGAGCACGACCTGGCGCGCGAGCCGGGGCCCCGCGACACGGCCGAGCCGGAGGTTGGACGCCCCGGGCACGATGCCCTCCTTGGCGGCGGGCAGGCTGAGGTAGGCGTCGGAGGCGGCGACCACGTGGTCGAAGACGAGCAGCAGCTGCGCGCCGCCGCCGATGGCGAAGGTGTCCACGGCGGCCACCCACGGCTTCTCCACGGTGCGCGCCCGCCACGAGCCCTCCTCGCCGGTGAGCACGCCGCGCACCAGCTTGGCGATGTAGCCGAGCTCGCGGCGCAGCAGGAAGCCCACCAGGGAGATGTCCCCGGCGTGCAGGCTCTTGAGGTTGATCCCGGCGCTGAACACCCGCCTGCCCTTGTAACGGGGGTGGGTCATCTCGCCGCCGCGCAGCACCCCGGCCCGCACCGACGGGTCGAGCAGCGCGAGGTCCACGGCGGTCTCCATGTCGTCGACCTGGCGCTCGTCCTCGGCGTTCAGGCAGTCGTCGCGGACCATCGTCAGGTGGGCCACGCCGTCGCGGCGCTCCAGCCGCACCGACCCGGTCTCGATCAGGCCGGTGCCGGTGAACCTCGGCAGCAGGCGCAGCGCCCGGGGCGTCGGCCGGAGCATGGCGTCGAGCAGGTGCGGGCCGGCGACCGGGGAGCGCAGCACGCCCCGCAGGAAGATGCCCTGGTCGATCTCGTGGCCCTCCTTGGCGGCCTGGGGCCTGGCCCGGTCCTCGGCCAGGCGGTCCGCGGCCGGGACCAGGCCGGGGAACTCCCCGGCCGCGGCCTCGGCCAGCTCGCCGATCCGGAGGAAGGCGGTACGGCCGTCGGTGAGCCGGTCGTAGACCTCGTCGGCGTACCGGTCCATGAAGCGGGTCCGCAGGTCCCTGGCCGCGTCCAGCGCCGCCGCGGCCTCGGCGCGCTGCTCGTGGGTGCGCGCGGAGGGCTCGGGCAGCGCGGCGAGCAGTTCGTCGACGCCCGCGGCGGCGTCGGCCAGCGAGGCCAGGGCCTTGCCCAGGTCCGCGGGCGCGACGCCGCCGGGGCCGGTGCCTGGTCTCACGACGCGGCTCTGGCGGGGGTCTGGCGCAGCGCGCGGTCGCAGGCCGCGAGGTGCGCGCCGAGGGCGTTCTCGAAGCTGGTGACGGCCGCCTCGTGCATCAGCTGCCGCCGGATGGCCAGCTCGCGGCCGGACAGGGCGGCGGCGGCCTCGGTGGCCACCACGAGCGCCTTGGCGGGGTCGTCCGTCACCTCGTGCACCAGGCCCATGGCCTGGGCCTCGCCCGCGCCGATCGGATGGCCGAACAGCACCGCGCGGCGCACCGGCGCGATCCCGGCCTGGGCGGTGAGCCGGTAGGCCGCCATGCCGGGCCAGGTGGCCCCGCCGTCGACCGAGACCAGCAGCCGGGTGTCCGGGGTGACGATCCGCAGGTCGGTGGTGAGCAGGACGTCCAGGGCGAGCCCGCCGACGTCGCCCTCCGCCGTCGCGACGGTCGTCATGCCGAGGCGTTCCAGCCGCCGCACCGCCCGCTCCCACTTGGTCACCAGGGCGACGTCCGCGTCCGCGGTCCACGACCCGGCGGGGGCGCCGGACAGCATCACCGGCAGGACTCCCACGCCGCCGAGCGCGTCGGCCCGCGCGCAGACGGCCTCGACCGCCCGCACCGCCGCGAGCGACAACGGCTCGGTGCCGTCGATCCGCAGGACGAGCTCCTCGCCGTCCACACCGTTCACGGACATCTCGTTCGCCTCCTCGGCCGCGGTCACCACTGGACCAGCGCGGTCTCTAGCGTGGAACCGGGTCCCATCGTCATCAGCACGCCGTAGTCGCCCGGCCTGGTCACGCCCTCGTCGAGCAGCCGCTCGTAGGAGAACAGGAAGGAGCCGCTCGACACGTTGCCGTAGTCGCGCAGGACCCCGATGGTGTGCCGCACGTCGTGGCGGCTGAGGCCGAGGTTGACCACCACGGCGTCGATGACCTTCTTGCCTCCCGAGTGGACGAGCCACTGGCTGATGTCGCTCCGGTAGAGCCCGGTCCCGGCGAGCAGCCGGTCGACGACGATCTCGGCGTGCGCCCCCACCACGTAGGGGATCTGCGGGTCGAGGAAGAAGCTGAAGCGGCCGAGGTCGCGGTCCCAGTCGTACCGCATGGCGTCGACGGCGTCGGGGATGATGCAGCTGGCGAACTTCAGCACCCGCGGGCCGTCCTTCCCGGCGGGCGGCCCCGGTGGGGTGCCGTCGTCGGCGACCAGCGCGACGGCCGCCGAGCCGTCGCCGAACAGGCTGTTCACCACCGCCGTGCGCATCGTGGAGTCCATGGCGTACGCCGAGGAGCACGCCTCGGAGCACAGCACGACGGCCAGCTCGCCCGGGTTGGCGACCGACCAGCCGGCCACGACGTTGAGGGCGTTGAGCCCGGCGTTGCAGCCCATGCCGACGATGTCGGAACGGCTGCAGTGCCGGTCGATGCCGAGTTCCTTGATGATCAGGGCGCTGAGACCGGGGGTGAGGAACCCGGTCGAGGTGACGCAGCACAGATGGCGCAGGTCGGACAGGGAGGCGTCCGTGCGCTTCAGGCAGGCCTCCAGCGCGCGGATCCCCACCTCGACGGCCTGGGACTTGTGCCTGTCCAGCAGGTCGCCCTGCGCCTCGGGCAGGCGCCTGCCCCCGGCGTCCCGGCCGGGCAGCACCAGGTGCCGCCGGTCGATCGCGCTGTTGAGGAACACCGACCGCACCCTGGGGTCGGTGATGGCGAAGGCGTCCAGCACCTCCTGCTGCGTGTACGACGTGCCCGGGACCGCGGTCCCCACGCCGACGATCCGCGCCCTTACGGCCGGGGCCGCCCGTTCCGCCACGGACTGCGCCGCGATCACGGGCCGTTCCATATGGATGGTCACCGGAAAGTCCACCCCCACATTCGCCGCTTACTGCGAATGAGTCGTTTGATGTCCAGCTCGGTCATTTCCTGTTCACCTTTTCGGGTCCGTGTTCTCCGACTCGACGAATCGAGCCAGCCGTGTGACACCCTCCTCGATGTCGTGTGGGGTGAGGTAGCTGATGGAGAGCCTGATCTCCTGTTCTCCACCGCCGTGCGGGTAGAAGTACGACATCGGCGTCCAGATGACGCCGAATTCCTCGGCGGAACGGATGAGGGCCGCGTTGTCGGCCGGGAAGCCGACGCGCAGTCTGAGGAAGAAGCCGCCGCTCGGGGCGTTCCAGGTGACGCCGAGCCGCTCGCGGGTCTCCGGCGGGAACACCTCGGCGAGACGGTCCAGGGTGGCCCGCATGGCGGCGCCGTAGTGCTTGGCGGTCCGGCGGTTGAGGTCGGCGACGCCGCCGGCGGAGCCGAGCAGCGCGCCCGCCACCGCGGCCTGGCCGAGCGGGGAGGTGTTCACCGTGATCATGCTCTTGATCTTGGACAGCTCGTCGGCGAGCAGGCCCGTGCGGCCGTCCGGGGTGACGACCTCCTGGTCGGCGACGACGTAGCCGACCCTGGCGCCGGGGAAGACGGTCTTGGAGAACGAGCCGAGCTGGACCACCCGGCGCTCGGTGTCGAGGCTCTTCAGGGTCGGCAGCTGGACACCGGGGCTGACCAGCCGGTACGGGCTGTCCTCCATGATCAGGAGGTCGTGACGGGACGCCAGGGCGAGCAGGTCCAGCCTGGCCCGCAGGGACATCGTGACGCCCGAGGGGTTGGAGTGGTCGGGCACGACGTAGATCATGCGGGGGCGCCTGCCGCGGGCGAGCTCGGCGCGCAGGGCGGCCTCGGCGTCCTGGGCGGACAGGCCGTCCTCGCGTTCGCGGACCGGCACCACGCCGACGTCGAGCAGCCGCGCGGCGCCGGTGATCCCGACGTAGCAGGGGGTGGACAGCAGCAGCACGTCCTCGGGCCCGGCCATGACCGCCCGCAGTACCAGGAACATGGCCTCCTGGGCGCCGACGGTGACCACGATCGACTCCGGCGGCACGTCCACGCCCTCGTCCGCCCGCAGCGCGCCGGCGATGACGCCGCGGATCCGGCCCGCGGTCGGGCCGTACTGGAACATGGCGTCCCGGATGCGCGCGGGGCTCTCGCCCTGGTCGGTCAGGTGGCCGAGGTAGCGGCGGATGTGGCCGAAGATCTGCTCGACGTCGAAGAACCCGTCGTAGGGACGGCCGGGCGCGAACGAGACGGCCTCGGGGTAGCGCGCGGTCACCTCGTTGAGGAAGTTCATGGTGTCCATGACCGGGTCGGCGACCCCCGAGTGCAGGTCCGCCAGGCGCAGCGCGGGCCCCGCGGCGCGCGTGCGCGGCTCCCGCGCGGCGCGCACCAGCTCGGGCCGGACGCCGGTGACCGAGGCGGTGCCGGTGAGGGCCATCGCGTCGGCCAGTTCCTCGGTGAGCAGGTCGAGCACCCGGCGCACGCCGGCCCGGCCGTGCACCGCCAGGCCGTGCAGCACGGGGCGGCCGACCAGGACCGCCGAGGCGCCGAGGGCGAGGGCGGCGAGCACGTCGCTCCCCCGGCGCACCCCGCCGTCCAGCAGCACCGGGCAGGCGCCGTCCACGGCGGCGACGACCTCGGGCAGCGCGTCCAGCGTCGCCGGGGCGGCGTCGAGCTGGCGGCCCCCGTGGTTGGAGACGACGACGCCGTCCACCCCGGCCGCGGCCGCGCGGGCGGCGTCCTCGGCGGTGAGGATGCCTTTGAGCAGGATCGGCAGCCGGGTGACCGAACGCAGCCACGCCACGACGTCCCAGTCGAGCGAGGGGTCGAACTCGGCGGCGGCGTGCGCGGCCGGCCGGGCGTAGCCGGGGCCGCCGGGCCCGGCGGGTCCGAGGTTGACGGGTTCGACGCCGGGCGGCAGCCGGAAGTCGTTGCGGGTGTCGCGCAGCCTGCGGCCGAGGCGCGGCGCGTCACAGGTGAGGACCACGGCCTCGAACCCGGCGCGTTCGGCGCGCTCCACCAGGCGGCGGCTGAGGTCCCTGTCCCTGAAGCAATACAGCTGGAGCCACAGCGGGGCCCCGGCCGCCGCGGCGAGGTCCTCGAAGGTGTGCCCGGCGAAGGTGCTGACGACGACCGGGGTCGCCGTCTCACCCGCGGCCCGGACGGTGGCGAGCTCGCCTTCGGGATCCGCCACCGTCTGGTAGCCCATCGGCGCGACCGCGAACGGCGCGCCCCAGGTGCGGCCGAGGATCTCGGTGGCGAGCAGGGGTTCGGCGGCGCCGGTCAGCACCGAGGGCCGCAGCCGTACGCGGTCGAACGCCCCGGTGTTGGCGGCGAGGGCGCGTTCCTCGCCCGCGCCGCCCTCGATGTAGTCCCAGACCGGGGCGTCCAGCCTTTCCCTGGCCAGTCGCGCGTAGTCGCCGAGCGTCAATGCTCCCGGTTCCGCCACCAGGATCGGGTCGCTCATCTGGCCTCACAGTGCCGGACGTTTATTGGCGCCTCATTGTTGGCCGGGCCCTGTCTGTCCAGCAACAGGAATCGGCTCCATTGAGGCGCCAGCGGAAATCCAGCGGAGAAAACAGAGAAATCCCCATCCAGGGGAAAAACATGAGACCCGTTCGGCCGTACCGGGAAATGCGAGCCTAATTCGTATTCATCGGGGCGGCCCGGCGGAAACCGCGATCATCGCCCGCCGCCCCGGAAGAACCCGATGATGGCCGCGTTCACCGTGTGCGGATCCTCGATGTGGCCGAAGTGCCCGCACTCGGCGATCTCGCGGAACTTCGCGCCGGGGATGGCGTCGGCCACCTCGCGGCACAGGTGCGGCGGGGTCAGCATGTCCTCGCCGAAGGCCAGCACCAGCGTGGGGGTGGTGATCCGCCGGTAGTCCTCCCGCCGGTCCGGGATGCGCTCCAGCTCCAGTTGCGAGCGGCTCGGCTCGGAGCTCTCGACGGACATCTCGAAAAGGTCCAGCCAGTTGCGCACGCCCTGCTCGTCGCGCTGGGTGCGCCGGGAGAACCCCGTGTACACACGCATCGCGGCCTCGAACCGGGGCGGCAGCTTGACGCCCCGGTCCAGCATCGCCAGCTCACCCTCGGTGTGGGCGGCGCTCAACGCGTCCGTCCTGCCTCTGGTGGCCATCAGCACCGCCTGGGACACCAGGCCGGGCCTGGCCACCAGCAACTCCTGCACCACGATCGCGCCCATGGAGAAGCCCACGACGCGGCACGGCCCGGCGCCGAGGTCCTCGATCAGCGCGGCCACGTCCCCCACCATGTCGCCGAGGGCGAATCCCTCCTCGCACCGGTCCGTGGGAGGCACGCCCCTGTTGTCGACGGTGACCGCGCGGAAACCCGCCGCGACCAGCGCCGGCACCTGGTGCGCCCGGAAAATGGACCCGCGCGCCCCGGTGCCGGGGATCAGCACCACCGGCTCACCGGTTCCGTACTCCGCGGTATTCAAGTCGATCCCGTTGATCCTGCGAACCGCCATCCGTCATCCCTCCACGATCATCAGCGGCGAAACCTCGCCGAAACCTCAAGTTCAGCATCCTGATGAGCGTCGGGGCGAGTGTCAGGACCGAGCCGCCGAGGAGGGATGCGGATGCGTACGTCAGACGACCTCCCTGTCGCATTCGATCCGGTCGGCGAACTCCTCCCAGATCCGGCTGCACTCCAGGGCGAGCCGCGCCACGGTGCTGCTGCGGTGCGCGGGGATGCCCTCGGCCAGCCGTTCCCAGTTGTTCGCCTCGGGGGTGTGGGACAGCAGCAGCCTGAGCAGGGCCCGGCCGCCCGCGGAGTTGCGGAAGTCGGGGTCCTGCTGGAGCCGCTGCACCAGCAGGGACCGCGCGTCGGACGGCTCCCCCTGCCGCTTCTGCGGCGCCGGCTGCGGCTCGGTCTCCGCGCGGGCGCGCCTGCCCCGGTCGGGGATGGGGCTCACGCCCCGGCTCAGCCGGTTGCGGACGTCGCGGGCCGTCTCCGGGGATATCCCGGCGAGCTGCGCCACCTGCCGCAGCGACAGCTCGGGCTGCCGCTCGATGAACTCGGCGGCGACCCTGCGGCCCTCGGTGCCGTCCACCGGCCAGGCCCGGCCGTCGCGCCCGAGCCGCACCTGGCCCCTGGCCGCCGGGCCGCCGACCTTCGCGCGCAGCCCGGCGACGGTCCGGGCGGAGATCCCGGCGATCGAGGCGATCACCCGGTCCGACCAGTGCGGGTGCGTGCCGACGATCCGCGCCGCCGCGGCCGTGCGCTCCCGCAGGGTCAGCGGCAGGCCATGCCCGATGTTCAGGGTGACCGCGAGCACGAACGCGTCGTCCTCGGAGCCGTCGAAGAACCGGGCCTCGATCGTCTGCCGGCCGCGCTCCCTGGCCGCGGCCACCCGGTGCCGTCCGTCGATCACGCGCATCGTGGGCCGGTGCACGACGATCGGGGGGAGCCTGCTCTCGGTCACGACGAGGAGGCGCAGGTGTTCCGGATCCTCGCCGCCGATTCTCGGCGAATCGGCTGTGGACAGGGAGGCGATGGCGACCGGCATCGCCTCGGTCTCCTCATGAAGGGTCAACGACTGAAGATCAATGGTCATGACGTGATTCACCCGTTCACTGACTCTCAGCGGTGATCATTAAAAAGATCATCAGGGTGCAGGTCTCGCTCACGCACCGTGAACGAACAATGCAGCGCCCCGACACAGCGGCGGCCCGTGGTGTCGGGCCGGAGATGGCGGCCGACGTGTGGGACGGCCGCCGCGTGATCGGGACCAGTGCTGACCGCGAGGGTGTCACCCTGCCACGCCAGCCCGGGATTCCGGTGTGGGTGGGCCGTGCGGAGCCGCATGGGCTCCGGCTCACGGCCTTCGTCGTCGCGTCAGGTCGACGACCTCAGGTCCGGCGGGCCTGTCCGGAGGAGTCGCCCTGCCGCTCGACCGCCTCGTACAGCGCCTTGATGTTGTTGCTGCCGAACGTCCGGGCCCCCCGCCGGTCGATCAGCTCGTAGAACAGGGTCCGCCGGGGGTGGTCGGACTCGGTGAAGATCTGGAGCATGACGCCCCAGTGGTCGCGGTCGGCGAGGATGTTCAGCTCCCGCAGGGTCGCGAGCGGCACACCCACCGCGCCGAGGCGGCCGTCGAGCGCGTCGTAGTAGCTCGGCGGCGTCACCAGGAAGCGCACCCCGGCGGCCGAGACGCTGCGCACCGACTCGGTGATGTCGCCGGTGCGGAACGCGACGTGCTGCACGCCGGCCCCGCCGTGCGCCTTGAGGAAGCCGTCGATCTGGCCCGGGTCGCGGGTCGTGTCCGGCTCGATGAGGGTGAACGTCACGGTGCCCGACGCGTTCGCCACCACCTTGGAGTCCATGGCCTGCCTGCCGACCTGGATGCGCTCCTCGAAGGTCTGGGTGAAGCCGAAGACCTCGAGATATTGGCGGACGGTCTTCTCCAGCTCCCCGGCGGGCACCAGGACCGCGAGGTGGTCGACGGCCTCCAGCAGGCCGCCGGGCGGCGCCGCGGCGCCGGTCTCGCCGACGACGCCCGGCGCGAACGGCGTGCCGGGCGCGTCGCGCGAGGTGAACCGGAGCTCCACGTCGCCGAAGCCGTGCACCGAGGCGAACGTGGCGGCGGCGCCCCGCGGCCCGTGGGCGGCGGGCGGGGCCACCGGGTGCGCGCCGCGCTCGACGGCCTCGGTGAAGGCGGCACGGGCGTCGGCGACGGCCACTCCGATGACGGCGACCCCGTCGCCGTGCCGCCGGACGTACTCGGCGGCGCGGTGGCCGGGGTCTGTCGCCTCGGTGACCAGAATGGCGATGTCCCGCTGGCGCAACAGTGTCGAGCGGCACCCGGTCAGTCCGGTCTCCGGGCCCCCGCGCCCGTGCACCGTGAAGCCGTACGCCTCGCACAGGTGGACGGCGGTGCGCTCGCCGTCCTCGACGTATAACTCAAGATGGTCGATCGAGGTGATGTCCATTGCATTGCCCTCCCTGGACACGTTCTGTGTGGTGGAGCGTTCGTGCATGGCGGTGAGTCAACTGATCGATGCGATGCCCTCGGGCGTCCAACCGGCCGATACCGGCACTTGGACGGCGGCGCTCGACGTCGCGCCGGGGTGACGAAGGCATCACGTAGGGGCCCCTACGCCGTGCTGGCGATCCTCCCGTCGACCTGCGTGGCGAACTCCGCCCATATCTCGGCGCACCCCCGCGCGAGCTGGGCCACGGCGCCCCGGCAGTGCGGCGGGACGCTCTCGATGAGGCTCTCCCACTCGTCGGTCCTGATCATGTGGATGTTCAGGAGCCGCAGCAGGTCCCGGCCGGTGACGCTGAGGCGCAGCGCGGGGTCGGCCTTCAGCCGCTGCACGACCGCGGCGCGGTCCTGACGGCGCCCGCGCCCGGCCGCGAGGTCCACCGGACCGGACTGCCCGTCCGGGGCCGTGCCCCCGGGCCAGCCGGGCTCCGCGCCGGCCGGGGATTCGGCCCGCCGCAACCGGTTGCGCAGGCTCCTGACCGTCTCGGGGGACACGCCCGCCGCACGGGCGATCTGGCGCAGCGACAGCTCCGGCTTCTCGACGATCAGCTCGGTGGCGATGCGCCGCCCCTCGGCCCCGTTGATCGGGCGCACCTTGCCGTCCCGGCCGACCCGGACGTCCCCTTCGCCCGGATCACCGAACATCTTCCTGCGGATCTCGGCGACGGTGCCCGGGGAGACTCCCACGGTCGCGGCGAGCCGCCGGGCCGACCACTGCGGATGGGTGCGGATGATGCGCTCGGCCGCCCGCTTCCTGTCCGCGAGGGACAGCGGCAGCCCGTGCACGGCGTTCGACTGAACCGCCAGCACGAAGGCGTCCTCCGGGGCGCCTTCGAAGAACTTCGCCGCGATGGTCCTGCGGCCCTGGAGCTTGGCCACCTCCAGCCGGTGCACACCGTCAATGACCTGCATAGTTGCTCGATGCACGATGATCGGCGGGAATTCCTCCCCCATCGCCGCCAGTGCCTCCACGTGTTCTGGATCCGCGCCGGACGTCCGCGGCGAGCCGACGACCGACAGGGCACTGACCGGTACTTCCACCACCTGATGGTCCATGGTTCTCCTGCCCCCCCATATGTCATGGTCCTCATGGTTCTGATGGCCCAGATCGCACCGCCGCAATGATCCCGGCGGCAACATTCCCCTTATCAACGAACTCCCCAATCGACCGCCCCGAGGGTGTGGAGCTGCTAAATTCATCTTCTCCTAACCCCAGGTTTTGACTGGGCCACCAAGAGACTGCCAACACTCGGGCGATGATACTTGGACGACGTGTGAGGAACGTAATCATTCAGCTGGCATCTCACTGGCATTTCGCTGGAGTCTCGCTGGAGCTAATGCGGCAGCATGATCCTCGTCGACGGCACCTGTCCCAAGATGGCCTTTTGCAGTTCACGGAGATCGGGACCGGGCTCGATGCCGAGCTCGTCGTGGAGCCTGCGCCGCAGAACGGAGTAGTTGTGCAGGGCGTCCGCCTGCCTGCCGGACCGGTAGAGCACCAGCATGAGCTGGGCTCGTAAAAGCTCGTGGAACGGGTTCGCCGAAACGAGTTTCTGCAACTCAGGAATGATCTGGCGATGGTTGCCCAGCTCGATTTCGGCGTTGAACAATTCTTCGTAGACCGCTATCCTCTCGCCCTCCAGGAAGCGGGCCTCCTGCCTGATCAACTCACCTGGAATTCCGGAGAGAGCGTTTCCACGCCAAAACGCGAGCGCCCCTCTGAGTGCTTCCACGGCGGTACCCAAAGAATGCTTCGCGAGCTCGCGCGCCTCCGCGGCCCGCTGCCGGAACACCTCAAGATCGACGGCACCCGGGTCAACACTCAGCACGTAGCCGTCCGAACCCGTCTGCAACTCCACACCCCGGACGGGCCGCAGCAGCCGACGGAGCCGGTACACGTACGACTGCAAGGTGGTCTGCGCGGCGGCCGGCGGCCGTCCGTCCCAGATGTAGCGGATCAGATGGTCACTCGGCACCTCGTTGTTGGCGTCGAGCAGGAGCGTCGCCAGGACCACCCTCTGTTTCGGCGCGGTGATCGGAATCCTCCGGGCCGAAAATCTCACCTCAAGATTGCCAAGCACATAAAAGTACACGGTGGCCGTTCCCCTCTCACGTATGAACGCAGGCGCCCGGGCCTCCTCCTGGGGCGCCGGGCGTGAACGGTGATCCTCATTACTGAGGCCCGGATTGTCGCATCCGGTCATGCCCGTAATCCAGACACGGACTTCCGCGCGACCCCGTGAACGATCGTGTCCCGAGACATCCACCCGCCCCCCGTAGATAGATGAACTTCCGTTCGGTGCGCACCGGTTCCCGCGACCGGCCGCTGCAGCCGGTCGCGGGACCGGGGTCAGACGGTGCGCAGGGCCTCGGTCGGCGCCATCCGCGCGGCGCGGATCGCGGGCAGCAGCCCGGCGATCGCCCCGATCAGGATGGCCACGACCAGTCCCCCGCCCCAGGCCAGGCCCGGGACCACGATCGCCCAGCCCTTCACCGTGGCGTACACGGCGGTGGCCGCCGCCCCGATGACCACCCCGAGCACGCCGCCGACGCACGACAGCAGGACCGCCTCGGACAGGAACTGGATGCGGATGTGCCCCTTGGTCGCGCCGAGCGCCCGGCGCAGCCCGATCTCCGAGCGGCGCTCCAGCACCGAGATGATCATCGTGTTGGCCACGCCGATCCCGCCGACCAGCAGCGCCACCGCGCCGAGGCCGAGGAACAGGCCGTTCAGCGCCGACTGGGCCGCGGCCCGCGCCACCAGCGCGGCCGACGGCTGGCTCACCGTGACCTGGTTGGGGTTGCGCGGGTTCGCGGTGGCCGCCAGCACCCCGTGCACCGCGCCGACCTGCTCGGTGTCGGAGCGGACGTACACGACGGACGGGTGGCCGTTGAACCCCAGGTACTTCTCCGCCGCCGCGTAGCCGACCAGCACGGAGTTGTCGATCTCGGGGGCCAGCGCGGCCGGCCGCAGGATCCCGTTGACGTAGAACCACTGGCCGCCGACCCAGAGCCGCTGCCCGGGGAAGATGCGGTCGATACCGAGCCGCCGGGCCGCCGCCGAGCCGAGCACGACGACCGGCTGCCCCGCCGTGGCGGCGTCCAGGAACCTGCCGCGCGCGACGCTGGTGCTCACCGCGGCGGGGAGGCCGAGGCTGCTCGCCGCCACGGTAAGTCCGTTGGTGTTGATCGCCGGGATCAGCGGGCTGCGGTACACCCTGGCCTTGGTGGAGCCGGTCGACTGCACCTCCGTCACCGGGCCGATCCGGGAGATCATCCCGGGGGCCTCCTTGGGCAGCTCCGCGGTGTCGCCGAACAGCGTGGTGCCCTTGGAGACGGTCAGCAGGTTGGTGCCCAGCCGGTCGATCTCGGCGAGCAGGCCCGCCTGCGACGACGCGGACAGGCCCAGCACCGCCACCATGGCCGCCACGCCGATGGCGATGCCGAGCGCGGACAGCGCGGCGCGCATCCGGCGGCTGCGCAGCCCGACGCTGGCCACCCGGGCCAGGTCGGACGGCCGGAGCCGGTACGTCATCGTCATGGTGCCGCTCATCGGTGCTCCCTCATGTCGGCCGCCCAGCCGGGCGCAACCTCGGGGTCGAGCAGCCCCGCGGTGTCCTGGGCGACGTCGGTGACGACCTTGCCGTCGAGCACCTCGATGCGGCGGGGCAGCCGCGCGGCCAGCTCCCGGTCGTGGGTGATGACGATGATGGTCGCGCCGCCGTTGTGCAGCTCCCTGAGCAGGGCGAAGATGGCGGCGGCCGAGTTGCTGTCCAGGTTTCCGGTCGGCTCGTCCGCCAGCACGATGTCCGGCGAGCCGATCAGGGCGCGGGCGATCGCCACCCGCTGCCGTTCGCCGCCCGACAGCTGGGGCGGGCGGTGGTCCATCCGGTGGGACAGGCCCACCTTCGTCAGTGCCTCGGCCGCCGCCTCGCGGCGGTCGGCGCGGCTGATCCCCGAGTACAGCAGCCCGTCGGCGACGTTCTCCAGCGCGCTGT
Organism: Sphaerisporangium aureirubrum; assembly: GCF_042658925.1. NCBI lineage: Bacteria > Bacillati > Actinomycetota > Actinomycetes > Streptosporangiales > Streptosporangiaceae > Sphaerisporangium > Sphaerisporangium aureirubrum. The sequence goes on along the minus strand of NZ_JBHSRF010000014.1, from coordinate 119,377 downwards.
TGTACTCGGCCAGGAAGAACTGCTGGAACACGAAGCCGATGCGGCTGGCCCGCAGCTCGGCCAGCTCACGGTCCGACATCAGCGCGACGTCGGACTCCACGATGCGCACGCTGCCCTTGGTGGGCCGGTCCAGGGTGCCCATCACGTGCAGCAGGGTCGACTTGCCGGAACCCGACGGCCCCACGATCGCCACCAGCTCGCCGCGGCGGATGGTGAAGCTGACGTCGTTCAGCGCCTTGACCGGTGTCGCGCCCGGGTAGACCTTCCACACGTGCTCCAGTTCCAGGACACGCTCGCGCGTGTCCGGCGGCCCGGCGGCCTGGACGTGTCCCATCGTCTGCACGTCCCCGCTCATGCCGCGGGCACCACGATCTTCTGCCCCGCGGTCACGCCCGCGCCCTCGATCTCGACCATGCCCGCGCTGTCGTCGAACAGCCCGAGCGTCACCGGGTACAGCTTGTGGGTGTTGTCGGGCTGCACGACCTCGATCGCGTACCCGCCGCCGGCCAGGGCCAGCAGCGCGTTCACCGGCACAGCGAGGACGTCGTCGGCGCTGGCGCTGACGATGGCCACCTGCACCGGGGCCTGGTCCAGGCGCCCGGTGTCGCGCGGCCGCGACAGCTTGATGCGGACGTCGACGGTGGGCGAGCCCGAGGTCGCCTTCTTGGCCACCGTGCCGATGGAGGCGACCCGGCCGGGGGTCTCCTTGAGGGTCGGCAACGTCACCGTCACCTTGTCCCCCACCTTGATCCCGCTGACCTGCGAGGTCTCCAGCGCGACGGTCACGTGCCGGTCGGTCGAGCTGGCCTCCATGATCGGACCGGACGGCGCGGTGGCGCCGTAGGAGGCGTTCACCTTGGTGACCCTGATCTGCTTGGCGGGCAGGAACACCGCCTGGCCGAGCTCCAGGCCGCCGGTCCTGCTCAGGCCGAACTTCTTCTGCAGCTTCAGCATCGCGTAGTAGGTGGACCAGCCGAAGTACTGCGACTTCGGGTCCAGGTCGTCCTTGTCCGCGTAGCCGAGCGCGACCAGCGCCGCGTTGAGCTGCCGCACGTCCGCGCCCTTCATGGTGCGCCACAGCGACCGGTACGCCGGGACGGCCGCGCCGCGCAAAAGGATGACGGGCTTGCCGTCCACCCGGTACAGCACCCGGCCCTGCCCGATCACCTGCCCGACGGCCGGCAACCTGGTGATCGTCCCGCTGGCGCGGTTGACCACCTCGTACAGGCCCGCGTAGCCGAGGGTGCCGTTCACCCGTGTCTGCGCGGTCAGCTTCTTCTGCTCAACGGCCGCCAGCGCCGTGGGGGCGGTGTTGGTGCTCTCGCCCGTGCCGGTCTTGTCACCGCCGCCACCGGCCATGGTGCTCGCCACGAAGCCGCCGCCGGCGGCCACCACCACGAGGACAAGCCCGCCGACGACGGCACGGCCCCGGCGCCGGCGCCGTATCCGCGGCGGTCGCGGCACGTCACGGTTCGTCTGTTCTTCTCTCACCTGAGTGGGAATGGTGGACATCACTCAGCACCTCCTGGTCAGTTCGCTCCTGGGCGCGGAACTCACGCGGGCCGCGTCTCCGGCTTCAATTCGGTGGAACAGGTCGTTTCGCGGACGGCGCGGGGGACACGGAGGGCACATCGGGAAACGGCTCGGCGATCGCCGGTCACCGCCTGAATTCCCGAGCGCCGTTCTGGCGCTTTTTCTCGCATCGCGTCTCCATCCACGCGGAATCTCCGCTTGGAGACCGTTCTACGGGAGTGACGGTTTCGGAAGAGTATCGCCGCCTGAGAGGACGTCCCGGCCCCGCCGATTAGCGGCACGGTGGAACGCCGGGCGCTCCCCGGAAGTGCTTCCCAAAGAGCCCACAGAGCGCACAGTGCCCATAACACGCAAAAAGCCCGGCCGCCGATAACGGCGGCCGGGCTTTTTCACGGGCAATTCACCCGGCGGCGCTCACCTCCACGGGAGTGCTGAGCCGACGGTCGTGTCCCGCCTCGCGCAGCGGGCCGGTCAGCCGTACGGTGCCGCGGCAGGGCAGATCGGTCGCCGAGGTGCCGACGAGCACCTCGACGTCCCCGGGCTCGACGACGCGCCGCAGGTCCCGGCCGGCGAAGGCCGTGCGGTCGGTGTGCACCTGGAAGCGCACGTCCTTGCCCTCCCCCGGCTCCAGGTGGACCCGGGCGAAGCCGGTGAGCTGCCGCACCGGCCGGGTGACCTGGGCGAGCACGTCGTGCAGGTACAGCTGGACGACCTCGTCCCCGGCGCGGGCGCCGGTGTTGCGCACCGTGACCGTCACGGTGAACTCGCCGTCGGTCGGGACTTCGGTGTCGCTGATCCGCAGATCGCCGACCTCGAAGGTGGTGTAGGAGGTGCCGTAGCCGAACGGGAACAGCGGGGTCGGGTCGAGGTTGCTGATGCCGTGGCTGTTGGCCCCGAGCGGCGGCTGAAGGTAGGTGCCCGGCTGGCCGCCCGGCCCGCGCGGAATCTGCACGGGCAGCCTGCCCCCGGGCTGCACCCGCCCGGACAGCACGCCCGCCACCGCCGACGCGCCCTCCTGGCCCGGCATGAACGCCTGGACGAGCCCGGCGGCCGAGGCGTGCGCCTCGCCGAGCGCGTACGGGCGGCCGGAGACGACCACCACGACGACCGGAGTGCCGGTGGCCGCGAGCTCGGCCAGCAGCTCCGCCTGTACCCCCGGCAGGCGAAGATCGTCGGCGTCGCAGCCCTCACCCGAGGTGCCGTGGCCGAACAGCCCCGCGAGGTCGCCCACGACGGCCACGCACAGGTCGGCCGCGCGGGCGGCGTCCGCGGCGGCAGCGAAGCCCGAGCGGTCGTGCTCGCGGACGTCGCAGCCCTTCGCGTAGGTGATCTCGGAGTCGGGCAGCTCCGCCCGCAGCGCGGCGAGCACGCTGGGCGCGTCCACGCCGAGCCCGAGGTCGGGGTAGCGGGGCAGCACGTGGTTGGGGAAGGCGTAGCACCCCATCAGGGTGCGCGGGTCGTCGGCGACCGGCCCGACGACGGCGACGCGGCGCGGCGCCTCCCGGCCCTCCCCGAGCAGCGGCAGCGCGGTGCCCGCGTCGAGCAGGATGACCGAGCGCTCGGCCATCTCGCGGGCCAGGGCGCGGTTGGACGGCGAGTTCAGGTCCGTGCCGCCGGCCTCGGCCACCGAGCCCTCGGGCGTCCAGTCCGGGTCGAGCAGGCCGAGCTCCACCTTCTGGGCGAGCAGGCGGCGCGCCGCGCGGTCCACCAGGGACTCGGGCACCTCCCCCGCGCGCACCCGCTCGACCAGGTGCGGGCCGAAGCCGAGGGTGTCGGGCAGCTCGACGTCGACCCCCGCGGCGAGCGCCTGGACGCCGGCGTCGTCGGTGTCCCGGGCGACCCCGTGCATCGTCGCGAGGAACGGGACGGCCCAGTAGTCGGACACGACGGTCCCGGTGAAGCCCCACTCGCCGCGCAGCACCTCGGTCAGCAGCCAGGAGTCGGCCACGGCCGGGACGCCGTCCACGTCGGAGTAGGAGTTCATCACCGAGCGGGTGCCGCCCAGCACGACGGCCGTCTCGAACGGCGGCAGGATCATGTCGATCAGCTCGCGGCGGCCCATCGGGACGGGGCCGTGGTTGCGGGCCGCGCGGGAGGCGGAGTACCCGGCGAAGTGCTTGAGGGTCGCGACGACCCCGGCGCTCTCCAGGCCGTGCACGTACGCCGAGCCGAGCATGGAGACGAGATAGGGATCCTCGCCCATGGTCTCCTCGACCCGGCCCCAGCGGTAGTCGCGCACGACGTCCAGCACCGGGGACAGGCCCTGGTGCGCCCCGACGGCGCGCATGTCACGCCCGATGGCGGCGGCCATGCGCTCCACCAGCTCGGGGTCGAACGTCGCGCCCCAGGCGATGGCGGCGGGGTAGACGGTCGCGCCGTACGTGGTGAAACCGGTCAGGCACTCCTCGTGCACCAGCGCGGGGATGCCGAGCCGGGACGCCTCGACGACCTGACGCTGCAACCGCACCACCTCGGCCGCGCCCTCGGCCGCGGTCAGCGGCACGCTGCCGAAGACCCGGGTCAGGTGGCCGAGCCCGTGACGGATCGACTCCTCGAAAGGCACCGTACCCGAGGCCGCGAAGACGTCCTGCATCGGGGCGACGTTCAGCGCGCCCGGGTCCTCCTCGTCGGGGCCGGCGGGGTCTTCGACCTGGCCGGACTCGGCGGACTGCATGTCGTTGCCGACCCACCGGCTGCCGAGCTGGGCGACCTTCTCCTCAAGGGTCATCTCCTCAAGGAGTGCTTCGACCCTGTCGGCCACGGGTAGGGCCGGGTCCTGCCACGGGCGGAGGATCCCGTCCGCCGCGGGTGTCCGATCTAGAGCCGTCATCTTGCTGCACTCCTTACGTGAACGTCCCAGCCACGATTTCCGAAACATTTCGGTGCCGTTGAGCGACCCGAGCGCGACCTTCTCTCCATCACAAGAGTGTCCGGGGGTCTGTGCAAAAGTACCCCTACCTGCACATCGGGCGCGCCCGGCGCAGGAGGGCTCATAGGCCTTGACACGCCAACTGCCGAAACCTAGATTGCGTGCCGCGCGGTCATGTCGCAAATGTTTCGACAAACCAACTCAGGGAGGACCGGACAGCGGCATCGGGTACTTGGCCCTGGACCGCCGGCCACCGTGATCGAGCCGCGGCCAGCCCCCGGCATTTGGAGTACGGAGATAAGCGTGGAGCCCAGGACAACCTCTCGCCGCAACTTCCTCGCCCTATCCATGGGTGTCCCACTGGGAGCCGCGCTCGCCGCGTGCGGCACCTCCGGCCCGAGCACCGGTGGCGCCAGCAGCGGCACCGGCGGCAGCGCCGGCGCCAAGGCCACCTACTGGTACATCACGGGTCAGCCGCAGGAAGGCATCCGCGGCAACACCCTGAAGCGGTTCAACACGGCGAACCCCAACACGAAGATCGCGGCGACGACCTTCCAGAACGACGCCTACAAGACGAAGATCAAGACGGCGATCGGCGCGGGCCAGGCCCCCACCATCATCTTCGGCTGGGGCGGCGGCACGCTGCGCAGCTACGTGCAGGCCAACCAGGTCGAGGACCTCACCTCGTGGTTCGACTCGAACCCCGCGGTCAAGGACCGCCTGTTCGACTCGGCGTTCGGCGCCGCGACCATCGACGGCAAGATCTACGCCATGCCGTGCGAGGCCGTCCAGCCGATCATCTTCTACTACGACAAGCGGGCCTTCGAGAAGATCGGGGCCGAGCCGCCGCAGTCGTGGGGCGACATCATGGACCTGGTGCCCAAGTTCAACGCCAAGGGCATCGCGCCGTTCTCGCTCGGCGGTCAGTCGCGCTGGACCAACATGATGTGGCTGGAGTTCCTGTTCGACCGCATCGGCGGCCCCGAGGTGTTCCAGGCCGTGTTCGACGGCGAGAAGAACGCCTGGTCCAACCCCGCCTCCATCGACGGCCTCACCAAGGTGCAGGAGCTCGTCAAGGCCAACGGCTTCATCAAGGGCTTCTCCTCCATCACCGCCGACTCCAACGCCGACCAGGCGCTGCTGTACACCGGCAAGGCGGCCATGATGGTGCACGGCAGCTGGACCTACGGCGGCATGGCGCAGGACGGCGGCGACTTCGTCTCCGGCGGCCACCTCGGGTACATGAACTTCCCGCCGGTCGACGGCGGCAAGGGCGACCCGAGCAACACCGTCGGCAACCCCGGCCAGTACCTCTCCATCTCCTCCAAGGCCACCCCGGAGGCCAAGGAGATCGCCAAGAAGTACTTCGCCACCGCCATCCTCGACCAGGCCGAGACCAAGGAGTGGATCGACACCGGCTCGGTGCCGATCGTCAAGGGTGTCGAGAGCTCCTACGCCACCGTGAAGGACGCGGCGTGGCAGCAGTTCCTCTACGGCATCGCCAGCAACGCCAAGACGTTCGCCCAGTCGTGGGACCAGGCCCTCAGCCCGACGGCGGCCGAGGTGCTCCTCGACAACATCTCCAAGCTGTTCCAGCTGTCGATCTCTCCGCAACAGTTCGCCGACAACATGAACGCGGTCATCGGCAAGTGAGCACAACGCTCGCGCCCTCCGCCACGCGGAGGGCGCCGGCGGCCACCACGCGAGGCCGTCGCAGCGTCGGCCTCGCGTGGCTGGCCGTGCCGGCGCTCCTGTTCTTCATCGGGTTCGGCGTCATCCCGCTGTTCGGCGTACTGGCGCTCAGCTTCGCCACGTGGGACGGCATCGGCGACATCACGTTCTCCGGCTTCACCAGCTGGAGCGCCGTCCTCGCCGACCCGGGCCTCCCGCACGCCCTCTGGGTGACGTTCCTGGTGATCGCCCTGTCATGGGTGGTGCAGACTCCCGCGAGCATCCTGCTCGGCGTGTTCCTGGCCGGCGCCCAGCGCTACCGGGCCGTGCTCTCGGTGCTGTACTTCATCCCTCTGCTGCTCAGCTCGGCCGCCATCGCCATCACCTACAAGGCGCTGCTGGACCCGAACTTCGGGCTCGGCGCCGGGCTCAACATCCCGTTCCTCGTGCAGGACTGGCTGGGCGACCCCGTTCTCGCGTTCGGCGTCGTCATCTTCGTGGTGTCCTGGCAGTTCATCCCGTTCCACTCGCTCATCTACCAGGGCGGGGTCCGGCAGATCCCGCGCTCGATGTTCGAGGCCGCCGAGATGGACGGCGCGGGGCGGATACGCCGGTTCTTCAGCATCACGCTGCCGCAGCTCAAGTACACCATCATCACGTCCTCGACCCTCATGATCGCCGGATCGCTGACCTTCTTCGACCTGATCTTCGTGCTGACCGCGGGCGGCCCGGCGGACGCGACCCGGGTGCTCGCCGTGGACATGTGGAAACGGGGATGGCAGGCCAGCCTCATGGGCCCGGCCAGCGCGATCGCCCTGATCCTCGTCCTCGTCGGTCTCGCGGTGGCGCTGTTGCTGCGCCGAGTCGGCGGCGGCGCCGCCAACGCCGGCGCCAGCCAGCAGGAAGGGGTCTGACACCATGGCGACCACCACCGCGGCCCGGCCACGGCGTGCCAAGCACGCGACCTCCCGGGACAACCGCACCGTCGCGAGCCACCCCAACTGGGTCGCCGGCGTGACCGCTGTGCTCTGGCTGCTGATCGTGATCGTGCCCATCTACTGGATCGTGATCACCAGCTTCAAGACGCAGAGCAACTACTACGCGACCAACCCGCTGGCCCCGCCCGGCGAGCCGACGCTGGACAACTACCGGCTGGTCATCGAGTCGGACTTCATCCAGTACTTCATCAACAGCCTGATCGTCACCGTCGGGGCGGTGATCCCCGCGGTCGCGGTGTCCTTCATGGCGGCATACGCGATCGTGCGGAGCAGCGGCAGGAGCCGTTTCCTGCGGTCGGTGAACTCGCTGTTCCTGATGGGCCTCGCCATCCCGCTCCAGGCGACGATCATCCCGGTCTACCTGATCATCATCAAGTTGCAGCTGTACGACAGCCTGACGGGGATGATCCTGCCGTCCATCGCCTTCGCGATCCCGCTGTCGGTGCTCGTGCTGTCCAACTTCCTCAGGGACGTGCCGAAGGAGCTGTTCGAGTCGATGCGCCTCGACGGCGCGACCGAGCAGAGCATGCTGTGGCGCCTCGCGCTGCCGCTGACCCGCCCCGCCGTGATCACCGTCATCATCTACAACGCGCTGCAGATCTGGAACGGCTTCCTGCTGCCTCTGATCCTCACCCAGGACCCGAGCAAGCGCACCCTGCCGCTGGCGTTGTGGACCTTCCAGGGCCAGTACAGCATCAACGTGCCGGCCGTCCTCGCCTCCGTCGTCCTCACCACCCTGCCCATCCTCCTGCTCTACATCGTCGGCCGCCGCCAGATCCTCAGCGGGCTGACCGCCGGTTTCAGCAGATGACGGTGCGTGGGACATACCGAGGTGGACGACACCCGTGCGGGAGGCTGGCATGGTCGATTCATCCTCGGTCGCGTTCTACCAGGAGAACGGATATCTGCTGATAAAAGGCCTGCTCACCGGGCAGGAAGCCGACGCCTACCGGGCGGAGTGCCACAAGGTGCTCGCCCGGCTGGCGCCCGGTGACCCCACCTGGGGCAGCGCCCGGCGGCTGACCGCCACCCGCACCGAGCTGAGGCACTGCCACGACGCCCAGTTCCACTCGGCCGCCTTCAGCCGCCTCATGCTGGACCCGCGCTTCACCGGGGCCGCCACCGCACTGCTCGGCAGGCCCGACCTCCAGCTCCACCACACCAAGATCTTCGTGAAACCCCCGGAGAAGGGCTCCCCGTTCCCCCTCCACCAGGACGCGGCCCACTTCCCCCACACGAAGCACACCGTCACCGCCGCGATCTTCCATTTCGACGACGCCCCCGAGGAAAAAGGCTGCGTCCGCGTCATCCCCGGCAGCCACCGGCGAGGCCCTCTCCCGCACGTCGAGGAGGGCGGCTGGCACCTCCCGATCACCGAGTGGCCGCTGGACGCCGCCACCCCGGTGGAGGCCGAGGCCGGCGACGCGTTGTTCATCAATTACCTGACGGTCCACGGTTCCGGCGTGAACACCTCCGCGGAGCCCCGCACCACCTTCCTGATCCAGTTCCGCGCCCCGGACGACCACCCCGCCGACGACGTCCACCACTCACGGGGTCAGGGCATGATGCTCCACGGCACCGCCTCCTGAGCCGCCCCTTTCGCATGACGAGGGCACACCGGCAACCACCTCAGGCCGGGAGATCACCCTTCCAGCCGGAAGGCCCCTCTCCCCGGCCCAGGAGATGACGCACGACCTGCTCCGCGAGCTGGTCCGGATCCCGCACGATCCCGCTCGCCCCCGCCTCCACCAGCGCGTCCTCCGAATGGAACCCCCACGTCACCCCCAGGCTGCACACCCCCGCCGCCCGCCCGGCCAGCATGTCGTCGGGCCCGTCCCCCACGAAGACCGCGCGCCCCGGCGCCACCCCGAGCATCCGCAACGCCGCCCGCACCCCGTCGGGAGCGGGCCTGGGCCGCTGCACGTCCTCGTGCGCGATGACCGTGTCCACCACCCCCGCGAGCTCCGGAGGCAGGAGCATGCCGATCCGCCGCCGCGCCTGCGCCGTCACCACCGCGACGGACGCGTGCGCGGCCGCCAGCCCCGCGACGGCCGCCACCACCCGCGCGAACACCACCATCTCCGCCAGCGAGGCCCGCAACGCGTCGTCGAACCCACGCTCGTAGACCAGATCGGCGTCCACCACCCCGAGCCGCCTGAGCGCCTCCGGCGGCGACCCCCCGGCGCACGCCCGGCACTCGTCGGCCGAGACCCTCCGGCCCAGCGCGGCACCGGCGACGACCGCGATGGCGGCATCGGTGGCCGGGAGAGAGTTGATGATCACACCGTCGAGGTCCAAGAGAACCGCGTAATCGCGCAGATCGACGTCCGACGCCACAACTCTCCGAAGCGAGATCGATTCCCGAAGAACTCCAGTGTCATCTCCCCCACCCCCGCACGCAAGCCGCGTCGGCCCCGGTTGACCTGGACTCCGGTCCAGCCCTCACCGCAGCTCCCCGCAGACCTCAGCGAAGCCCCACCTGACCGGCCCGCAACCTGATCCCCTGAGCCGGCCGGGCCCCGTGCGACCTCAGCCGGACGAAACCGGCGGCGAACCACGTCCCGGTGCGGCCGGTGACAACCACGCCGTGATCACACACGTCTCAGAAACGGTTACGCGGTGCGGCGGCAGGAAGGGGCGAACGGTGATCGTGCAGACCATTCCCGTCCGGGTGGGCGATGTCACGCTCGACCTGGAGGTGTCGCAGAAGGCGGGTTCCGAGCCCCTGTCCCGTCTCGGCGACGCGGCGCACGCCGCCCACGACGCGTTCGTGCGCGCCCAGGACGCCATATTGGAGGTGGCGGCCTCCACCGCGGCGACGATGACGGCCGCCAGGTCGAGGGGCGCGGCACCCACCGTCATGGAGGTCGAGTTCGGGCTGAAGTTCTCGACGACGGGCAGCGTCGTCATCGCCGGAGTCTCCGGCGAAGCCACGATCACGGTCAAGATGACCTACGACAGCGCGAAATCCCCTTCGCCCGGCGCGGCCGCCCCCACGACGGCCTAGGAAGGCATAGGTGGAACCGTTCCCGTCGTCGTCACCGCCCATCCCGGGGTTTCTGGGGCGGGTGCTCAATTCCGACGGTGTCTCCGGCGGAACCTGCTTTCAGGTCGCACCGGGCATATTGGTCACCGCCTTCCATGTCCTGGCGCAGCTGGACCACGGCGAGCCAGGGAATGTGGTCGAGGTCGACACGCTCGAACCCGGGGCCCAGGCCGCCGAACTCGCACGAGTCATCGCCACCGATCCGGTCCGGGATCTCGCGGTCCTGCATCGCCTCGGCCCGCTCCCGGGCGTGGTGGAGGGTTTCGCCCTCTCCTTCGCCGAGCCGCTCGGGACCCCATGTCATGTCGTCGGCGACGTGCGGGTGCCGGACTCGGTCGACTACGGCTACCTGACCGCCACCGGCACCTGGACGGGATCCACGCGGCGTAACCACGTCTCCATGGGACAGTTCCGATCACCGGATGTCCTGCCCGGGATGAGCGGCGCACCGCTCCTGCGCAATTCCGACGGAGCCGTCATCGGGGTGGCCAGCCACCGCTACCAAAGCTCCGCCGAGTTGCGGGGCATGGCGTGGATGGCCTGCACCGAACATGTCATCGAGCTCCTGGGCCGTCTGCCCGGCGTCGCCGTGGAACCGCAGTTCGTCCTGAGGGACGGAGAGGCCACCGTCCTGCATGTCGTGACGGCGCTCAGGGCACTGCCCGGCACGGACCAGGCGGCGGGTTCGTCACCGGCCTGGGTGAAAGAGGCCGCCAGAGAGGCGGCCTCCATCCTGATCGCCCTGCACCGTGCGCGCCGGCCGGACGCGCTGATGGGCCTGATCGACCGCCTGGCCGCGGAGACCGCGCTGCCGGGCGAGCGCGGAGACGCGGGCAGGCAGGAATTCCTCGCCCGGATCCGCGTGTGCGGCCTCGACCCCCGCGCGCTTCTCCCGGGCCTGCCGTCGCACCAGGAGGCGCTGAACGAATGGACGTCCCCGCTGGGGGACCGGGGACACGAGACATGGGACGCCGCCGCCATGATCGCGGATTTCACCGGTGTCCTGCTGCGCCACCTCGACGGCACGCTGTTCGCGCGCACCTCCCGCATGTGCCGGGAGCGGCTGAAAGGAGCGCTGACAGCGGACGGCTCGCTGGCCACGTCGCGCTTCCTGCTGGAACTCGCCGCACATCTCCCACGACGCCCGGGACCCCCCGAAATCTACCGGCCGCCTGTACGCGCCCGGCGGTCTCTCGGGCAGGGCGAGGAGGACACCGGTCGCCGTGAGGCCCCGAGTCCGTACCAGCAAGTGATCAGTTCGACCGCGCGGCGAATGTGTGTGGTTCCGCCCGCCGATCCTCCCTTCACCGGCCGCGACGGTCTCGTCTCCGAGGTCGCCGGCGCGATACGCGAGGCGATGACCGCCAGAGGCAGCGTCATCGCGTTCCTGTCGGGACAACCCCGGGTGGGAACCAGCGAAGTGGCGCGTGAGGTGACCAGAAGCCTCACCGCGTCGTTCCCCGGCGGCGCCTACTACGTCGACCTGCACGGCCTCAGCCCCGAGCCGAAGCGCCGCACGCCACGCACGGTCGTCCGTATTCTCACCGAGGCACTGGGCCTCGACGTCGGCGGCGACGCGCTCGACGAGGCCGAGGCGCTCGACCGCTTCTTCGACCAGCTCGCCGGACGCGGCGTTCTGCTGCTGCTCGACAACGCGCGGAACGCCGAGCACGTCGCGCTCCTGGCCCGGCGCGCGCCTTCCTGCGCGCTCGTCATCACGTGCCGTGACGGTTTCCAGAACTATTCCGACCCAGGACTCGCCTTCCGGGTGCCGCAACTGGAACGCCCCTTCTCCATCGAACTCCTGACGGCGCACTGCCGCCAGGAGCCGCCCGGCAACGCGGACCTCGACGCGATCGCGGCGCTGTGCGGCGACGTCCCGCTCGCGCTGCGGATGATCGGCGCGCGCCTGGCCACCCCGGACGTGACCCCGCGCGAAATGCGGAAGGCGCTGGAACGCGAAACCAAGCGGCTGGCCTTCATGGAGCCGAAGGGTGCCACCCGTCTGGATCTCATGGACCCCGGCGAACTAGGCATCAGGGCCGCGATCAGGCTGAGCTACGACCTGCTGGAAGAAAGAGCCCGTCGCTCGCTGCGGCTGATCCCGGCCTTCCCCGGGGAGGTGGTCGACGCCGATTCACTCGGGCACTGCACCGAGTACGACCTGTTCGAGCAGGAACTCATCCTCCTCCGGCTCGCCGACCACAATCTGGCGGCACACCGCCACGACAGATCGCCGGCCGGCTTCAGCCTGCTGGAACTGATCCGGGTGTTCGCGGCGGAGCGGCTGGCGGAGGAGGAGGACCGGGACCAGCTGAAGGGATTCCGGTCACGGGCACTCCGGTATCTGCTCGACCGTCTGATCGAGATCAATGACCAGTCGGTGGAGGCCGAGGTGAGCGGAGAGCTCGACCCGGCCGTCTTCCACGAGGCCGAGCGGCTCGCCGAGGAACTGGACCAGCTCGACGTCGCCACCGCGTTCGCGACGAACCTCTGGACGCTGTACTCCTCCCGCCGCGAGCTGGACGGCATCGTCGCCGTCAACGCCGTCCGGGTCGACCTGTACCTCCGGCGCGGCGATCCGGCGGGCGCCGCGCGAGCCGCTCTCGGCAACGCCGCCGGCCTGCGTCACCTCAAGGCCTGGCAGCACGCGGAGACAGCCTGCTATGAGACCCTTCGGATCGCCCACGAACACGACCTGCCCACGTTCCGCGCCAAGGCGCTGTTCGAGCTGAACGTGCTCCGAGGTCGGCTCGAACGCTGGGAGGAGAGCCTGGATCCCGGCGACCGGGCCGCCGACCTCTTCCTTGACCTCGGCAGGGACGGAGACGCCGCGTCGGCGCTGCTCAACAACGCCCGGTTCGCCGCGCGAATGGGCGATCACGGCAAGTCGGCGGAATGGGCCGAGCGGGCCGCGAAGGTGGCCGATCGGATCGGTGACCGCGACAAACGTGCCCACGCGGCGTTCCAGATGAGCGCGGCGTACTCCCAGCTGGAGGACTTCGGCAACGCCTCGCGGGCAAGCCTCCTGGCCGAACGGCTGAGCGAGGAACTGCGGTACTGGTGGAACGCGTCCATAGGCGCCCAAGACGCGGCGAACGTCGCCTTGGCGCAGGGCGACACCGGCACCGCGGAGGCCGCGCTGACCCGCGCGGCCGCCCACCTCGAACACGGGCCGGAACTGCTCGCCCGCCGGGTCCAGGTCCTCATCGAGCTCAGCGCCGTGCAGGTCCAGCGCGACGAACTCACCCACGCGGCCGAGACCCTGACGCGAGCCGTGAACGACGGCGACGACACCGTCCCCCCTCTCCTTCGATGGGAGGCGGCGGTCCGGGCCACGATCCTGCACGCCTACCTGCGCGAAGATCCACCGATCACGGCAACCTCACACGACGCCGGCCAGGACTCCGATCCCTTCTTGGCGGAAATGCTCGACGAGCTGGAAAGCTGGCGATCGGGCGAATCGACCGACACGCACGCATGGAGCCGCTTCGCCGAACTTCTGACCGCACACGCGCGCCACCACGCCAAAAACCCGGATTTCTGGTTCTACACGGAACTCGGCGAAGACCCCGAGCCCCGTGGCAGGCAACTCGATCTGCGAAGCCCTCACCCCGGCCCAATAGATGCGGGGTAGGGACGGCGCATCGGCGGAGGAGGATTCTGTGCTCGATCGGCTGTCCAGTGGAGTGCGGCGGATGCTCCGGGCGGCGGTGCCGGACGCGGTCCGCAGTGGGGTGAGTGTGGCGCGTGGGGCCGCGGCTCTGCGGCAGGCGCAGGCCGTCAAGGATCCCGCCAAGCTCGATCACGCCGTCGAGTTGCTGCGCCGGGGAATCCGGGAGCTGCCCGACGACCACCCGGCGCAGACGATCTACCAATCCGAGCTCGGTGCCGCGCTGCTCACCCGGTACGAGCGCTCCGGCCGTGACGACGATCTCGACGAGGCCGTAGCCGCGCTCCGGCTGGCCGCCTCCACCACCCGCCACGCCGAACGGCTGGAGTACGCGGCGAACCTCGGCACGGCCCTGCGTACCCGGTTCGAGCGGCTCGGGCGGATGGCGGACCTCGACGAGGCGATCACGGTCATGCGCGCGACGCTGGACGCCGTGCCGAGGGAGTACCGCCACCGGGCGGCGATGTCGACGAATCTCGGCAACGCCCTGCTGGACAGGTTCGAGCGTCTCGGGCAGCCGCCCGACCTCGACGCCGCGATCGAGGCCGGCCGGGAGGCCGTCGACCTCACCCCGGACCGGGCTCCGGAAATGCCGCGCCACCTGTCCAACGCGGCGAACATCCACACGACCCGGTTTCAGCGGTTCGGCGCCGCCGCCGACCTGGACGAGGCCGTCCGGCTGCTGCGGACGGCCGTCGACGCCACGCCGCTCAGCCATCCCTCCCGGGCCGTGTACATGGCCAATCTGGCGACGGCGCTGAGCATCCGGTCGTCGGAACGCGCGGACCAGGCCGACCTCGCCGACGCGGTCGCGGCGAACCGGGGGGCGGTCGAGGCGGCCCCCGCCGATCACCCCGACCGCCCGGGGATGCTCGCCGCGTTGTCGAGGTCGCTGATCCTCCAGTACGAACACACCGGGGCGGCGCCGGACCTGGAGGAGGCGGTGAGCGCGGCGCGGGCCGCGGCGGACGCGTCGCCGGCCGCTCACCCGGCCCGCGCGCGCGTCCTGACGGCACTCTCCGCCGCGCTCTGGCTCCGTTTCACTCGATCCGGAGCCCAGGACGACCTGGAGGGCGCCCTCACGGCCTCCCGGGAGTCGGTCGACACCACCCCCGACGATCATCAGGCGCTGGCCCCCCGGCTGTTCCAGCTGGGACTGTCGCTGAACACGCGGTTCGACCACACAGGCGAACGCCCGGACGCCGACCAGGCGATCGCGGCCTGGCGCCGCGCCGCGTCGGCGCCCGCGGCGGCGGCGGAGTCCCGCCTCCAGGCCGCACGCGCGGCGGGCGGGCTGACCGCCCAGCTGGGCGACGGCTGGCCGGACGCGGCCGGCGCGTACCGCGAGGCCGTCGCCCTGTTACCCCTCCTGGCGTGGCAGGGCCTCCACCGTCCCGACCAGGAACGCCGCCTGGCCCGCCACGACGATCTGGTGTCCGACGCCGCCGCCTGCGCCCTCGCCGCGGACACGCCGGCGCTCGCCGTGGAGATGCTGGAACAGGGCAGAGCCGTCCTGTGGTCCCGGCAGCTGGAGATCCGCTCGGACCTGACCCTGCTGAGCGAGGCCGCCCCCGCCCTGGCCGCCCGCCTCGCCCAGGTCCGCGGCCTGATCGACACTCCGCCGACCAGACTCCGTCCCCCAGGTCGCGGCTGATCGAAGGACCACCTCGCCCCGCGGACGATGTTCCCCCGCGTCCGCCGCATGTAGAGAGGGGAGATGACGACACCGCACACGCCGTTGCTCATCCTCGCCGCCGGCCAGCGCTGCGGGAGCACGCTCCTGCAACGGCTGCTGACCTCCCACCCGGGCGTCCTCATCTGGGGCGAGAGCGGCGGCCGGCTCGGCCGCATCCTGGAAGCCGCGGAAGGCCTGCTGTACTGGTCGCAGGAGTACGGTGGCGAAGCCCGCACAGAGTTCTCCCAGCACGCCCACCAGGGCTGGATGGCCAACCTCACCCCCGACCGCGACCTGATCCTGCACGCCCTCCACCGCTTCATCGACACCCTGTACATCACCCCCGCCACCGACCTCGGCCGCCCCGTCTGGGGCTTAAAGGAGGTGCGCTACACCCTGGCCGACGCCCGCCGCCTGCAGTCCCTCTACCCTGGCCTGGCCGTCATCCTGCTGATCCGCGACCCCCGGGCCATCCTGAGAAGCCTGGACGAATGGGAACGAAACACCGGCGGCCGCTGGACACGCGAGCTGACCGAGGACGCCATCCACAACTGGCAACGCGTCGCGGAAGACTTCCTGGCCCCACCCGACCCCGACCTCCCGGTCCTCCGCCTCCGCTACGAGGACCTCCTCGCCGACCCCACCGGCACCAGCGACACCATCGCCAAACACACCGGCCTGAACAGCGAGTCCTTCGACCCCGACGTCCTCACCACCCGCGTCTACGCGGGCGAGGACTACGCCCGCCTCCCCCGCGACCTCCGCGACTGGCCCACCCTGCCCGCGTCCTTACGCCGGTTGCTCGACCCCCTGCGGATCAGGTCGCTCATCCACGCGTGCGGCTACCCGGCCCCGGAATAGCGGTCACGCCGCTCACCTCGGAGTCGGCTCCGCGGGCGGCACCAGGCTCCACACGCGTGCCGTGTGGTCGCGGCTGCCGGAGACCACGATGGGCGCGCCGTCCAGCGTGCCCGGCGCGAGCGATCCCACGCTGTCGGTGTGACCGACGAAGGGACCGCCGATCTGTGTGGCGGTGTAGGGGTCGAAGACGCGGACGACCATGTCCCCGCCCGCGGAGACGATCAGCGGACGGCCCTCGATCTCGACCACCGCCACGACGTCGACGTTCGAGCGGTGGCCGGTGAAGGGCCGGCCGAGTTCGGTGCGCGTGCGCAGATCCCAGACCCGTACCGTGTGGTCGCTCCACCCCGCTGACACCGCGACGGGACGGCCGTCCACCTGCCCGACCGCGACGCACACCAGCACGCCGTCTCCCGTCGGGATCGGGTCGCCGATCTGCGTGTGCGTGCGGGGATCCCACACCCGGACGGTGCCGTCCCAGGCACCCGAGACGATGACCGGACGGCCGTCGACCTGGGTGAGCAGCGCCGATTCGACACGGTCGGTATGACCGGTGAAGGGGGTCCCCACCTGGCTGCCGGTCCGCAGGTCCCACAGGCGGATCGTCCGGTCGCCGCTGGCGGAGATCACGACGGGACGGCCGTCCAGCGTCGCCACCTGGACCGAGTAGACCCAGTCCGAATGCCCCAGCAGGGGCCGTCCGACGCGGCTTCCGGTACGCAGGTCCCACACGCGGATCGTCGTGTCCACACCGCCGGAGACCACGACGGGGCGGCCGTCCATCTGCCCCACCGCCAAGGCCAGGGCTCCGCTGCCGTTGCCGGACAGGGGCCGGCCGATCTGCCGGCGGGTGCGCAGATCCCAGACCCGGACCATCGCGTCCCCGCCGCCGGAGACGGCGACGGGACGGCCGTCGATCTCGCCGAGCGCCACCGACTCCACCTCGCCGGCGTGACCGAGGAACGGCTCCCCGATGGCCGTACCGAACGCCGGCGGACGCGTCGCGGGGGCCGGCGCCTGCGTGCTCTGTATCCAGGCGAACACCGCCATGAGACCCGCGATGGTGCCCGCGACGACGGCGACCACCGTCGGCAGGCGCCGCCGCACCCCGGTGGATGACGCTCCCGCGCTCTTGATGTACACGACACCGGTCAGCACCACGGCCAGGACCGCCGCCGCGACGCCGAACACGATGTTGGTCGCCTCGGTGACCAGGTTGGTCACCACGCCGGACGCGACGGTGAGGACCGGTATGACCAGCCACGGCGGGACCGGGCGACGGGCGACGGGAGCCGGCTGCGTCTGCGGCTGGAGACGGGTGAAGGTGACGACCTCGTCCGGGAGGTTCACCGCGTCCACCCGCCAGCCCGCCGCGAGCCAGGCACCGGCCTGGCGGTTGTGGCGGTGGTTGGCCCACCAGGTGCGGTGGACGTAGGCGCTGTTGGGCAGGCCGGACACGGCTTCAGCGATGGCGGTGAAGCTCAGGCGTATGGTGCTCTGGCTGACGGGAACAGCCGCCAGGAGTTCCGTGATCGGCTGATATTTGGTGCGCATGAACCCGCGCCATTCTTCGCCGGCGAGGCGGCGTGCGGCGCTTCAGCCTCGCCGGCCCTGGACCTTGGAGAACGTTCAGTTCTCGACGATGATCGTCCCTTCGGTCGCCGAGGCGGGCGACGCGAAGAATACGGACAGGGAGAAGAGAGTGGCAATGGTGATTGCCAGCGCGACGATGGCCTTTCTCATGGCATATGAGGCTAACAGTCGAAAGTACGGCCCGTCTGTAGCGTCATCATCGAGATAAAGGCCGGACATTTTCCGGGCATGTCCTAAATGAGCTATACGGCGAACCATTCACCCGGCGTTCCAAGTAAGGTCAGCCGGTCATCGCCGCGAGGCGGCGCGCGAGCCGGGCGATGGCCTCGCGCAGCTCCGGAGGATCCAGCACCTCCAGCTCGAAGTTCAGCCGGGCCACGTGGACGGCGAGCCAGTCCAGGTTCTCGCCGCCGACGTTGAGCACGCACCAGCCGTCGTGGTCGTCCTCGACGCGGCCCACCTGGGGCGGCACCAGTTCTCGTATCCGGTCGGGGTGGGCGTGCACCCGGATCCTGGCGAGATACCGGTACGGGGCCTCGGTCACGGAACGCTGGACGTAGGCGACCGGGTCCGGATGTTCCCTCGGCCGGAAGCGCCAGGTCGTGGCCGTCGCCTCGCGCATCCGGTCCAGGCGGAAGGTGCGCCAGTCGTCGCGGCCGGTGTCCCAGGCCATCAGGTACCAGCGGCGGGCGGTGGCGACCATCCGCACCGGCTCCACCGTGCGTTCGCGCTCCTCGCCGTCGCGGGCGGCGTAGCGGAACCGCACGCGCACGGCGTCGCGGCAGGCCCGTGCGAGCGTCACCAGCAGCTCCGGGTCGATCTCGATGCCGGGGCCGACCAGGGTCTCGGTGGCGCCGTGCACGGCCCGCACCTCGGCGCGCAGCCGGGGAGGCATCACCTGGTCGAGCTTCGCCAGCGCGCGCAGCGCCGCCTCCCCCGCCCCGGCGACCGTGCCGCCCGCCGCCAGCCGCAGGGACACCGCGGTCGCGATCGCCTCCTCGTCGTCGAGGAGCAGCGGGGGCAGCCGGGTGCCCGCGCCGAGGTGGTAGCCGCCGCCGACGCCCGCGGTCGCGTGCACGGGGTAGCCGAGCGCGCGCAGCCGCTCCACGTCGCGGCGCACCGAACGGTCGGTGACCCCCAGTTCGGCGGCGAGCTCGGCGGCGGTCCAGGACGGCCGGCGCTGCAGCAGCGCCAGCAGCCGCAGCACCCGCTCGGTCGTCGCCTCGACGGTCACGGGCTCATCGTTCCACAGATCTAGGAACGTATCTGTCCGCTATAGGCGCCAAGATGAAGACCATGAACGACCAGAACTGGAACTCTCTGCTCCGGGATCAGATCGCCTGGCACTGGACCAATCAATTGCGCGATCGCCTCGACGGGCTCACCGACGACGAGTACTTCTGGGAGCCGGCGCCCGGCAGCTGGAACGTGCGCCCGCGCGGCACCGGCACCGCGCAGGTGCAGGCCGGAGCCGGCGCGATGACCATCGACTTCGCGATGCCGATGCCCGAGCCGCCGCCGTTCACGACGATCGCCTGGCGACTCGGCCACGTGATCGTCGGCGTCCTCGCGATGCGCAACGCCGCCCACTTCGACCGCAAGCCCACCGACTACCAGTCGTTCGAGTACGCTCCGACCGCGACCGCGGCGCTGGCCCAGCTCGACGCCGAGTACGCCACGTGGATGGCCGGAGTCGAGTCCCTCGGCGACACCGGCTTGGCCCGTCCGTGTGGGGAGGCGGAGGGACCGTACGCCGACCATCCCCTGGCGGCACTGGTGCTCCACATCAACCGCGAACTCATCCACCACCTGGCCGAGGTATGCCTGCTCCGCGACCTCCACCTGCACACCCGACGGAAGGCGAGCTGACATGACCCGCGAGATCCAGATGACCTTCGACTGCGCCGACCCCGCCAGGCTCTCGGCCTTCTGGGCCGAGGCCCTCGGCTACCGGCTGCAGGACCCGCCCGGCGGCTTCGAGTCCTGGGACCAGGCCCTGGAGGCGTTCGGCATCCCCCCCGAGAACCGCAACGACGCCTCGGCGGTGATCGACCCCGAGGGCTCCGGCCCGCGGCTGTTCTTCCAGCGGGTCCCCGAGCCCAAGCAGACCAAGAACCGCCTGCACCTCGACGTGCGTGCCGCCCCCGGCCTCAGCGGCGACGAACGGATGGAAGCCCTGGAGAAAGAAGCCGCCCGGCTCATCTCCTACGGCGCCACCCGCCTCCAGCGGCACGAGCCCGCTCCCCCGCTCGAGGCCGGGCACATCATCATGGCCGATCCGGAAGGCAACGAGTTCTGCCTCGACTGATGAAGTACGCACCTGGCAACGTGCCGCAGAGCCGGGTGACCGACTCCCTGCCGGACGGGGTGGGCGGGTCCCGATCCAGGGCGTGGTAGGCGGCGGCCCGCAGCCGACCGAAGCGGGGCCAGCCCGGCCACCATCGCCTCCACCGAGGGGGCGTCCAGTGCCGCCAGCAGCGGCCAGGTGGCCGTGGCGAATCCGTCCCGGGCGTAACCCGCCGCCCAGGTGTCACCGTCCGGCAGACCGCCGAGCGTACGGACCAGTTCGTGCGCGCGCAGTGCGGTGACCAGTTCCCAGAGCACGAGGTCGTCCACGGCCTCGGCGTAGTCCAGGAGCCGTTCGGGGGCCGGCAGCAGAGCGGTGATCGGGCCGGGATCGCCCCTGCTGCCGCCGACGGCCAGTAGTTCCAGGATCTCGTCGATCATGGCGGGTGGGCCGGCGCAGACCTCCTTGCCCGTCTGGCCGACCAGCATGGCGCTGTTCTCCGCGACCTCGGCCATCACGCGCGGGGCGACGCGGATCCGGTCGTACGGACGGCCCAGCGCCACCACGCGTGCGCCACCCCGGCGGGCACCACCAGGTAGCGCAGCGGGGACGGCCGGAACTCATGGGTGATCTCCCTGTGCAGCGTGGGCGAGCCTTCCCGGCAGTCGATGAACCGGATCACCGCCCGCTGATCGGCCGGTCCCACGAAGGTCAGCCGGTCCCCCACTGCTGGTGGATGCCGTACGCGTCCGTGGAGTACGGAGCCGTGCCGTGATCGATCACCTGCAACGGCGCCGGGTCGGTGAGTGCGGCGTAGCCGACCGTGTCACCCGACCACACCACCAGATGGCGCCGCCAGCCCAGCCCGTCGATGCCGTCGATCGGTTCCCAGTCGGGGCCCTGCTGCACCGCGGTGAGCTGCTTCCTGAACATGAGGGTGGAGGCGATCCCGTCGGCGAACACCACGTCCTGGGTGGTCGGGTACTCGTGATCCACCAGGCCCAGGGTCTCGCTCTGCATCGCGCTCAGCAGCTCGTGGAACCGTTCCGAGGCCGGGTACGGATTGGGCCGCGCCACCGGGAGCTCCTCGTCCCGCGCGGTATCCGTGCGCGACCTGTCCAGGGGGCCCGAGAAACGTCAGACGGTCTTCGAGACCCAGGTGGAATCCGTACTGGCCGTGCGCGAAGGGCCGGTCGCCGTGGAAGACGATGTGCACCAGGTGCGTGGTCGGAAAAGGCACGACGGACGACCCGCCGCCATTATCGATCGATTGGGTTGGCGACCATTCCAATCCGGCGATACCAGTCGACGACATCATCGGCCCCTCATGAATTCTTCGTTTGTCTGCCCGAACGATTTCGCCTCTGCCCGGCCCGAGGGGTCTTTTCCACTCGGAACCGGGCAGACGTCTCCCGCCGGTTCGCCCCGGCGTTCTCCCGACGCGGCCGTCTACCGCCCGACCACGGAGCGCGGCAGCCCGAGCGCCCGATCCCCCGGCGCCGCCGAGGTGTCGACGCGAGCGACCAGACGGATCGCCGCCGACTCGAACTCGTTGAGATCCGGAGTGGCCGCCCTGTCGTAAAGCGACCCGAAGAACTCCTTGGCCTGTTCCTTTCTGAGGGGCATTCTCTACTTCCCTTCGGAGAGCCACGCCATCGCGCCTACGGACCCCGAGCCCGGATTTATGAAGTGGAATGTGCTGTAAATATGGCTAAATGCGGAAAGATAGCCGTCACCGGTCCAGCCACTCGGACAGCAGGGCGCGCTCGCCGCCGGTGAGCATCGGCAGCGCCGGGACGAGGGCCCGGAACGTGACGGCGGCCGCGATCACGTCGTCCGCGGGAAGGGCCGGCGTTTCGGTGAGGATCGATCGCGCGACCGCCTCGTACATCGCGTCCGCGAGGCCCGGGTCCCGGTGTTCCGGCGGGGTGGCGAGCAAGGCGAGGACGGCGCCGGTGCCGGCGGCGTGGATGAGTTCGACGGCGCGTCTTTCCGGGACACGGAGCCGGCCGGCCGCCGCGACGCGGTGCACCCGGGCGCGCAGGACCTCCTGGCCGGCGGCCGCCGCCGGTGAACGAGCGCCGCGGGCGGGGTCGGCGAGGAGGCCGAACAGCGCCGCGTTGGCGAGACCGAAGCCGATGTGCGTGTCCCACCCCGCCCGGAGATCCGCGACCGGGTCGCCGGCGTCCCCGGTGAGTGCCTTCCCGGCGACGTAGGTGGCGAATACGTGTTCGGCGACGGCGTCGAGCAGCGCGTCCTTGTCCTCGAAGAACCGGTAGATGGTCGGCGCCTGCATGCCGGCCGCCTGCGCGACCGCGCGGGTGGTGACCGCGCTCGCGCCCTGCTCACGCAGGAGCTGCGCCGCGCACTCCACGATCTTCGCGCGCGTCTTGTGCCTGCCGTCGCCGTCCGGCCTAGCGTCTGCCATGTTTCCAACGATAACGCATCTGTGCTATCTCTGTTGCTAACGCTGATAGCGTCCAATAGGTTCCATCGTTAGCAAAGAGAGGGCGAACATGATCATCATCACCGGCGGCACCGGCCTGCTCGGCTCCCAGATCGTCGACCGGCTGCTCGACCGGGTCCCCGCGGACCAGGTCGGCGTCAGCGTCCGCGACACGGCCCGCGCCGCGAACCTGGCCGCACGCGGCGTACGCGTGCGGCGCGGCGACTTCACCGACCCCGGCTCCCTCGCCGGCGCGTTCGAGGGCGCATCGCAGGTGCTCATCGTCTCGACCGACCGGACGGGCGAGGAGGCGGTCGCCCAGCACGTCGCGGCCATCGACGCCGCTCGCGACGCCGGCGCTAAGCGCATCCTCTACACCAGCCACCAGGCCGCCGCCGAGGATTCGGTCTTCGCGCCGATGCCCGACCACGCCGCCACCGAGCACTACCTGTCGAAGACCGGCACACCCTTCACCGCCCTGCGCAACGGGTTCTACGCCGGCACCGTCCGGCACCTGCTCGGCCGCGCCCTCGAAACCGGCGAGCTCGTCGCGCCGGCCGACGGCCCCGTCTCCTGGACCACACACGCCGACCTGGCCGAGGCCGCTGCGACGATCCTCGCCGACGAGGGCCGCTTCGACGGCCCGACCCCGCCGCTGACCGCACCGGACGCGCTCGACCTGGCGGACATCGCCGCCATCGTCACCGAACTCACCGGCCGCCCCATCCGCCGCGTCGTGGCCGACGACGCGGCGTGGACGCCCACCATGATCGGGCACGGCGTACCCGCGGACCAGGCGAACATGCTGCTCGGCATGTTCCACGCGTCCCGCCGCGGAGAGTTCTCCACCACCGGCCCCGACCTCGAAACCCTCCTCCGGCACCCGGCCACCCCGATCCGTTCGATCCTGGAGGAACTCACCGTCCGGCCCTGACGCACCGGCGCCCGGGAATGTCGGCGCCGTCCGCTAGCGTGCGGCGCGCTCCGGTCGGCGAGACGACCGGCACGCGTCTCGATCCTCGCGAGGCCTCGCGGCGGCTCTTGGCGCCCTGATCGGCAAGGGAGTGGGCCCGGTGGACGACAGCGAGAAGAACGCGTTACTGATGTTCCTAGAGGCGCAGCGCGCCAGCGTGCTGGCGATCGTCGACGGGCTCGACGACAAGGCCCTGACCACCGCCGTCCTGCCCTCGGGATGGACACCGCTGGGCGAGGTCCTCGCCGCCACACCGCTGTCGGCGCCCCCGCGGGGACATCACCCCCCTCCGCTCGGGGACGAGATCACCGACCTGCGCCGGATCGTCCTGCACATGATCGAGGAGACCGCACGTCACGCCGGCCACCTCGCACGTGAGCTGCTCGACGGAAAGACGGGGCTGGGCCCTCGCTAGCCTCCCCGGGTCAGGTGTGATCGGTGGGCGGCCGTAACCTCATGTCCCTAATATGCCGACTGTCACAAGATCCCGACCCTCGCGAGGCTGGAAGGACCGACATGGCGGCCGCCTCAGGACCCGTGGCGCGGGTGAGCACGCTTGAGCTCTTCTTCGACCTGGTCTTCGTGTTCACCGCGACCCAGTTGACCGCTGTGCTGGCCGACCACCTGACCTGGACCGGCGTCGCCGAGGTCGTGCTCATGCTGACCATGATCATGTGGATGTACGGCGGGTACGCCTGGCTGGCCAACGCGATCGTCCCGAACAGCACGTCCCGCCGGGCCCTCATGCTGGTCGGGATGGGCGGCTTCCTCGTGATCGCGCTGGCCGTCCCGGACGCCTTCGCCTCGACCGGAGTGGCATTCGGACTCGGGTACTTCACGGCCATCGCCGTCCACACCGCGCTGTTCGGGTTCGCCGGCGGCCCCGAGATATTCCGGGCGTTCCGGACGCTGGCCCCGCTGAACCTCGTCAGCGCGACGCTCGTCCTCGCCGGCGGGTTCGCCCCGGACGGCTGGCGCTGGGGCCTGTGGCTCCTGGCCGTCGCGGTCCAGCGGGCCGCGCCGTACATCGACCCGATCGACAAGTTCACCATCGCGCCGTCACATTTCGTGGAGCGCCACGGCCTGATCATCATCATCGCGCTCGGCGAGTCACTGGTGGCCATCGGGGCCGGGGCGGAAGGCGTGGAGCTGAACCTGCCGGTGGTGCTGGTCGCCCTGCTCGGCCTGTCGCTCGCGTACCTGATGTGGTGGGTCTACTTCGGCGGCGACGACACCCGGGCCGAGTCCGCCCTCGACGCGGTAGAGCCACGTCAGCGGGTCCGCGCCGCCTTCAACGCCTACGGCCTGGCCTACCTCGGGCTCCTGGCCGGCATCGTCGCGGTCGCGGCCGGCATCAAGAAAGCAGTCGGCCACGCCACCACCCACCTGGAGCTCCCCCAAGCGGCATTCCTGGCCGGAGGCCTGGCCCTGTACCTGTCAGCCGACGTGGCGTTCCGGCGCGTCCTCCGCATCGAACGAGTCCACTACCGAGCGGTGGCCGCGGTAGCGGCCCTGGCCACCATCCCGCTGGGAATCTTCCACGCACTCGCCCAGCTCACCGCACTGGTCGCCGTACTGTCCGGAATGCTCTACCTGGAGTCCCGCGCCGACGCGAGACGGTAGTCGCGTCTTGGACGCTCCGCTCCGGCGAGGACGGCGGGGCGCTTCGCGCTGGCCGGCTGGTACAGCAGGCTGTAGTCCGAACTCGGTGGCGGCCTGTATATCGCGCGATGTCCGCGGCGCGGAAACATTTCAGGCGTGCCCCCAGACAAGAGCAGACCCGTTCGGACATTTCTCCGCCGGCATCCTTTGACCGGATTCTTTCTCCTCGCTTACGGCCTCAGCTGGCTGGCCTGGCTGCCGTACATGCTTTCCGAGGACGGGCTGGCGGTTTTTCGCTTCCGCTACCCGTCGGTGCTCGGCACGTCGCAATTCCTGGGCGTCATGCCGGGGGCGTATCTCGGCCCCATCTTCTCCGCGTACCTGATGACCCGGCTTCTCGAAGGGCGGCCGGGAGTCCGGCGGTGGCTGCGCGCGTTCCTCAGGTGGCGGGCCGGCGCGCGGTGGTACCTGCTCGCCCTCGCCGGGGTGCCCGCGATCATGGTGACGGCGACGTTCGCGCTGCCGGGGGCGGCCGGCGCGCTGAGCCTGCCCGCGGCACCCGCCGTTCTGGCGTTCCTGCCGATGCTTCTCGTGCAACTCGTCACCACGGGACTGGCGGAGGAACCAGGGTGGCGGGAATACGCTCTTCCCCGCGTACAGCAACGGTACGGCCCCATGGCCGGCGCGCTCATTCTCGGGCCGCTCTGGGCCGGGTGGCACCTCCCGCTGTTCCTCACCGGCTGGAGAATGGGCGCATCCGCGCTCGGGACGGTGGTGGAGTTCCTTCTCTTCACCCTGGTGCTCAACATCGTGGTCACCTGGCTGTTCAACAGCACGCGGGAAAGCCTTCCGGTCGTCATGCTGTTCCATGCCAACATCAACAATTTCGGCTCCGTGCTGTGGCCGGCGTTCTTTCCCGCGATCCCTGTGCTGGACAGCAGGTACCTGGTCGGGTTGATCGGCTTCGGCGCTCTCGCCCTGGTGATCGTCGTCGCGACGCGCGGCAGACTGGGCTATCGAAGGATGGAGACATGCGCGAACGCTGGGCAGAGGTACGGCGCGGCGGCCGATATCTGTTGATCGGCCTGCCGACGGCGGTGGCGACGATGCTCGTCCTGCCGGTTCTGGCCGTCTGCGCGCTCCCGGCGGTGGCGTGCGGGCTCAGATCGACGGTGTTCTACCGGATCCCGGCAGGCCTGCGACGGTGGGCCGAATGGCACCGGCGCCGCGCCGCCGCGTCACTGGGCATTTCCATTCCCGCACGCCCGGCGGTCCCGCTCCCGTCCCAAGGAGTTCGTACGCGGTGGCGGCTGTTGCTGGACGACGCGGAGACCGCGCGGGACCTGCGCTGGACGCTGTGGCAGGTGGCGATCGGCGTCCCTCTGGGGCTCTTGGCGCTGGCCTGCGTGGGCGGAGCCGTGTTCCCCCTGGTGGGGGCACCGTTGTGGTGGGTGTTCCCGGCCGAGGAGCCGCAACGGTTCATCGGCGTTCCTGTGACCGGGTGGAGTGGCGCACTGGCCATGGGCGCGACGCAGGCCGTCGTCGCCGGGGCGGTGTCGTGGTGGGCCGTACCGTGGCTCGCACGCCGGCATGCGCGCGGTTGCCTGGCGGTGCTGGCGCCGTCGGCCGAGGAACGGCTGACCGACCGGATCGGCGAGCTGGCGCAGAGCCGGGCCGGCGTGCTGGACGCGCACGCCGCGGAGCTGCGCCGCATCGAACGTGACCTGCATGACGGCACGCAGGCCAGGCTCGTCGCCATCGCGATGCGGCTGGGCCTGGCCAGGGAGTCGCTCCCCGGCGGAGCGGACGCGCTGGCCAGGTTGCTCAAGGAGGCCCACGAGGGTGCGGAGGAGGCCATGACCGAGCTCCGCGACGTCGTCCGCACGATCTATCCGCCGATCCTCGCCGACCGGGGGCTGGCGGGCGCGGTATCGGCGCTGGCCGCGCGGGCGGGGATCCCCGTCGAGGTGGAGCTCGGCGAGCTCGGCAGGCTGCCCGCGGCGGTCGAGACCTGCACCTACTTCATCGTCGCCGAAGCGCTCACCAACGCCGCCAAGCACAGCGGCGCCGGCCGGGTGCTGGTCAGGGTGGCACGGCGCGACGACCGGTTGCTGATCGAGGTGACCGACGACGGCAGAGGCGGGGCGGACGAGAGTTCGGGCACCGGCCTCGCCGGCGTCCGCCACCGGGCGGCGGCCCTCGATGGGACCGTACTGGTGTCCAGCCCGCCCAGCGGGCCCACCACCATCACCGCGGAGCTACCGTGCGCGTCGTGATCGCCGAGGACAACGTCCTGCTCGCGTCGGGCCTGGAACTTCTTCTGGGCAGCAGGAACATCGAAGTCACGGCCCTCGTCACCGACGTGCCCGGACTGCTGGACGCCGTGGAACGGCACCGGCCGACCATTGTGATAGCCGACGTGCGGCTGCCCCCGTCATTTCGCGACGAGGGAATCAAGGCGGCGCTGGAGCTCCGGCGGCGGCACCCCGGCCTGCCCGTACTGGTGCTGTCGCAATACGTGGAGAAGGTGTACGCCCGCGAACTGCTCTCCGACGGCACCGGCGGCGTCGGCTACTTGCTCAAGGACCGGGTGAGCCGGGTGGGCGAGTTCATCGACGACCTGCGCCGGATCGCCGGGGGCGGCACCGTCATCGATCCCGAGGTCGTCGCCCAGCTCATGGGTACAGGCACCGTCTGCTCACTGAGCGATCGAGAACGCCAAGTGCTGGCACTGATGGCGGGGGGACTCGGCAACACCGAGATCGGCGAACGCCTGTTCATCACGGACAACGCCGTGCACAAGCACATCGGCAACATCTTCGGCAAGCTCGGACTGCCGTCGACCCACACCGGCCATCGCCGCGTCCTGGCCGTGCTCGCCTACCTCGACGAGGGCCGGTGAGCTTCGGCGCCTCACCAGAGCGAGAAGAAGCTGCGTAGCGGGTGGGGATGGTACGAGTCGAACAACGCGAAGTTGATGAAGGGGGTGGACGCCACCGCGAGCAGGGCGAAGGCGCGGTTGAGCTCGGTCATCGATCGCAGACGACGGCGATTGCCCTCGGTGTCGGTGGCCGCGTCAGCGGACGCGTTCTCCGCCCCGGAGACGGACGGGCCGGCCGGGGATTCGCCGCGTGAGAGCAGCTTGCCGACCAAGGCCGCGGCGCCGGTGAGAACCGTGCCGGCGACGAGCACGTCCTTGGCGGTCACCATGAACTTCGCGTCCCTGCCCAGGGACCGGCCGTACAGAGTTCTTCGCTCACTCAGCCATCCCGCCGCGATGGCGGCGTTGACGAGCAGGTCGTACATGGAGTCGCTCATGCCGGGCCGGACGCCGGTGGCCGTCTCGGCGGGCTCACCGGCGGCTTCGGGCCGTTCGCCGTTGCGGGCGAACTCAGGTCTGCCGAACGCGGCGGCCGCCAAGCCGAGGCGGCCCACCGAAGCGGTCGCGGTCTGCGCGATCGTCATTGTCCTCACCGCCGGTTTCCGTCAGGTGAACAGCCGGAAGATCGCTCCAGGCCGGTAAGAGCGCAGGACTTTGAAGTTCACGCTGGGAGTGAGACCGATCGCACCGGCCGCGAAAGCTCGGTTCAGCCTCTTCATCACCGTGAACCAGCGGTAGTAGCGTTTCCCGCGCCGGGACGCGCCGGAGGCGAGATTGCCCTCCGCGTCCAGCGGCAGCCCCTGTGGGAACTCATGCTTCACGAGCTGACCGGCCGCGACGGTCGCGATGTTCGTGAGCGCGGATCCGATGACGGCGAGATCCTTCAGCCTGACCGCGTCATCGGTCGCCTGATCAAGGTGGCGTTGCGTCCTCAGGGTGTGCTGCTCGATGAGCCAGCCCCCCGCGAGCATCGTGTTCGCCGCGACATCGTACCTGCTCCACAGTCCCCTGCCCCCGGCGTGCCCTGCCTCGCTGGCTCGCAGTCCTTCACGACCGCCGACGAGCGCGGCGGCAGCGCCCAACTGATGGATGGACGCCGCGGAAGTCGTGAGCAACCGTCGGTGTACGTTCAGGTCGGCGACTGTGGCCGGATCTGTGGTTGGGTCCGGGCTGGCGCGTAGTGGAGCCACCTGGTCCAGGGCTTGATGGGGTCTGTGCTGGTTGTAGAACTCCTCATACTCGCGCAGGGCATGCCGTAGGTGGCGTTCGTTCCAGAGCAAGCAGCAGTCCAGGAGCTCGCGGCGGCACGACTGCACCCACCGTTCCATGACCGAGTCCATCCGCGGGATACAGATACCGGTAAGCACCGTGTGGATGCCGGAGTCGGCGAGGATCTCCTCCATGAGGGCCGGGAACTTCCCGTCCCGGTCCCTGATCAGATAGCGAGCCCGGCAGCCGGCGTCCTCCAGGTCCATCACGAGATTCCTGATCGCCTGGATGACCCGGGTGGCGGTCGGCTGGGCAGTGGTGCCCAGCACACGGACCCGCCTGGTGGCGTGCTCGCTGACAGCCAGAATGTATTGCCGCTGCCCGTTCAGGATGACGGTCTCGATGAAGTCGCAGGCCGGCAGCGCGTCGGCTTGGGAACACAGGAAATCGGCCCACGTAGTGGATGCCCGCGCCGGGGAGGGATCCACGCCTTCCTGCTTGAGGATCTCCCAAATGGTGGAAGGCGCGATCTTGATGCCGAGAGTGGTGAGCTCGCCGTGCACTCGCCTGTAACCCCACGAGGGATTCTCCCGGACCAACCGCAGAATGAGCACACGGATGGAGCGCACGGTGGGCGGGCGCCCCTGCCGCTTGGGCCGGCAGGTACGGGCGTGACGCCGCTTCAGCAGATCGCGGTGCCAGCGAAGGACCGTATCCGGACGCACGAGCAGGCGCAGTCGGCGTAGGACCTGGCGGGGCAGAGATGCCAGGAGCGCGGCGAGGAAGGCGCGATCCTCCGGAGCGAACCTCACTTCGGTCTCCGCGCCGAGCTGTCTTTCAAGAATGGTGATCTAGTGGCGCAGAGCAAGAATTTCGACGTCCTTGTCCCTATCCCCCATCGGCAGCAGCCGCAGCGCGGCAAAGGCGTTCGTGACGGTCAGATAGGCCAGGCGAAGGAGCACAAGTGATCATCCTGCCTCACTCGGTCCCCGCTCAGATGGCTGGAGATCGCGTCACGCCAAGCGAAACCCTACAAGGCTATGACCTGGCCAGATGGCAATATCGGCAGGCGCAGTGTGCGCATCGTGGGCGCCCCCATCCACCCACACCCCTTCGCAGCCTGCCTGGCCTCCGGCGGAGGCTTATCGTTCAATTCCGGCCGGGGCAATCCACAAGACCCCGAGAAAGCATTCGCCGAGTGATGCAACATCTTCGTCCCTTCGGCCGTCTGGAACGTGACTACCGAAGGGACTACAAGTGGATGACGAACCCGGCTTCGACAACTTCGTGGCCGAGCAGACGGACGCGCTGCTCCGCTACGGATACGTCCTGACGGGAAACCCACATGACGCCGCCGACCTGGTCCAGGAAGCACTGGTACGGCTGTGCAGCGCCTGGCCGAGGGTGAGACGCAAGGACAGCCCGCACAGCTACGTCCGAACCACGATGGCGCGGTTACACATCAGCGTCTGGCGGCGGCACAGGCGTGAACACCTCATCGGAGAGCCGCCGGACCGGGTTCACCACGAAGTCTTCCCTCTCGATGAGGACCAGGGTCTCTGGGAAGAGCTGGCCGCGCTGCCCCGCAGACAGCGTGCCGTGCTGGTGCTGCGCTACTACGAACAGCTCAGCGACGCCGAGATCGCCAAGGTGCTCGGCATCTCTTCCGGAACCGTGCGCAGCCAGGCCTTCCGGGGCCTGGACAAGCTGCGTTCCTCCCTCGTCTCCTCACCGATCCACAGGAGCATGCGATGACCGATCTGGAAGACAAACTGAGCCGTGTCCTTTCTGGGGCGGCGCATCGTGCGCCGCAGGCGCCGGCCGGGCTGCTCGCGACGGTCAAGACGCGCCATCGCCAGCGGCGGGCCCGGACCGCCGCCGTGCACGCGGCCGCGGCCGTGGTCCTGGTGGCAGGCGGGGTGGGCGTGGCGGTGAGGGCCCTGGGCGCGGCGGCCGAGCCGCACCCAGCGGTAAGCACGACCGGCGACGCCGAGCCGCCGGCGGACAAGATTCCGCCGCCCGTCGAGAAGGTGTGGCCGCAGGCTGTACACAAAATCCCGGCCAAGCTGCCCGATGGCCGCGCGTACTACCCGCAGCTACTCCTCGACGATCGCACGCTACTGGTCATGACGGGCGTGAGTGACGGAAAGCGTCAGTTCCTGTGGAGCTACGACCTGCGCACTGGCCAGCCCAGGCAGATCGCCGAGATCCCCCCGACCAAGGGATCGGCGATCTTCGCCG
Organism: Sphaerisporangium aureirubrum; assembly: GCF_042658925.1. NCBI lineage: Bacteria > Bacillati > Actinomycetota > Actinomycetes > Streptosporangiales > Streptosporangiaceae > Sphaerisporangium > Sphaerisporangium aureirubrum. The sequence continues at coordinate 87,819 of NZ_JBHSRF010000014.1, read as the reverse complement.
ACGGTGTCGCCGCCGGTAGCGGCAGCATCGTCTGGTGGGCGTCCTATAAGGAGGCGGGCGGCCCGCGGGTCGCCCGGATCTGGACGGTGCCGGCCGCTGGCGGCCAGCCTCGGCCGGTGACCGACGTCCCCCTCGGAAACGTCATGAAGCAGGGGCACATCAACGGGCTGACGGTGACGAGTTCGGACGTGGTCTTCGCCTACGAGAAAGGCGGGGTTTACCGGGTACCCCTGAGCGGGGGCTCGCCGCAGCCGGTGAAGGGCGCCGAGCAGCACCACATCCTGCAATGGCCATGGGTGGGCATCCACCAAGGAAAGGCGATCTTCCGCGAGCTGCTCAACGTCGAGACCGGTGAGCGGCGCGACGCCGTGGTCAAGGCCGACGAGGAGGTCAGGTGCGGCGTCGACCGGTGCACGGGCGTGGCCGTGCGATACAAGACCGTCAAGGTCAAACGCCCCCGCGACAGCTCCGGCAAGGAGATCAAGTGCGGCACTCGCCGGTGCCCGGACACGGTGCAGACCCAGACCATCCTGCGTAGGTTCGTCCGCGACCGAGACGGTTCTCACGAGCGCCACCTGCCAAGCACCTTCCAGCAAGGCGACGACGCCAGCCTGGAGCGCTTCTTCAAGGTTACGTTGAGGGGACCGGGAAACCAGGCCGTCCTGACGCTCTACGACGCCGACACTGGCAGGTCTGCCGATCTCGGCGTACGGCCGGATGCGAAAGGAACCATGGCGATCCCCGACGGCGGCCTCGACCGGCTGATGACCTACCCGATCAAGAACGAGATGTACGTCCTGGACCTGGCCGCGATCAAGTAGGGCGGCACTGAGCCGCGGCCGTGTCCGTCATAGGACCGGCCGTGCCTGCGGATGCCAAGGCTGGTCAAAGTGGCACGTCTACACCTTCATCGCCGACAAACCGGTCGAGACGCTGAAGGGGAAGATCAAGGCACTGACCCAGAAGTTGTCACATCTCGACTACAAGAGGGGGCGCATGGTGAGCGCGCGAGGGATCTGCTCCGGACGGCAGCTTTGATCCTCTCCGAGCCAGGACGGTTCCCCGCGGGAGTGAGGTCGTGCAAGCGTGCTGTAGAAGCGCGCTGGACAGTATCTTCAAGCTGTCCCCGTCCGACGTTGAAGGTGTTAGGGCGACTGAGGCCCGTGTGATCGCGGGCGCTGAAACGGTGGTCGGTCTCGACCAGTGACCCGGCCAGCCGCTGCGTGGCGGCAGCTCGAAGCAGGTGACAGTGACTGTCTCGGCGGGAGCCGTGCCAGTGAACGCAGTCGAGATGCCGATGGCTTCACCAGGCCTGCGGGCGTGGTGTGTCAGCTGATGGTGCGCAGAGCGGGCCAGATCGTCGTCCACGGGGCACGGGTGCTGGTGCATACCGTGACCGGTCTGCCCTGTTCGCCGTTGTCGATGCCAAGCTGGTTGTCGATATGGGCGACATCCCGGCAGCCGGCGAAGTACTGGGCCCAACTGGCCGGTCGCCAATCCCCGACGTGGACGACAGTGGTGCGGGCGGCGGGTGGAGGTCCCCAGCTCCAGTAGGAATTGTGACCCGAGTAGACCGGCGGCAGTCCTTGGCCGAGGAGAACGAGGGCGCTGGCCTCGCTGTAGTCATTGGTCAGGATCACCGCGTGGTCGCGCTGCTCCGGGGGCAGGGCGGACACGACCTGCGCCACGGTGGCGACGAACTGCGGCCAGCCGATCTGATTGGCCACGTCGGGCACGGTGGCGGGCAAGGTGGTCCTGGCGTAGTCGGCGACCGGCAGGACTGGCAGGGTCAGCAACGCGATCAACCCGCCGGAGGTGATGGCCGCCGCGGCGAACCCCGCGGTCTTGAGCAGTCGATGGCCCCGGGCGATCCACCCGTCCAGGACGATCCCGCCGGCCGCCATGAACAGAGAAGCGCTGCCGATCACGTAGTACGTCTTGCCGCCGCTGACGAGGTCCAGGGCCAGCGCCACGAGGGCCGCGACCCCGAGTGGTCGCCACGGCGCGGCCGCCCGCGACCCCAGCACCCAGACCAGGCCGGCGATGCTCACGGGGAACAGCAAGGGACCGGTGAACAGCCACAGGAATGGCAAGACCTGGGCCCGGTTCGTCGCGGCGTACCCGGCGATCTGCGAGGCCATGGTCAGCTGCGGCCAGCCGTGTACGGCCTGCCAGGCCAGATTCGGTGCCCACCCGATGGCCGCGATGGCGGCCGCGGCCCATGCCCACCGCGAGCGCACGACTTCCCAGCGCCGGCACAGCAGCACCCCGACGGCGAGGCCCGCGGCGAGAAACAGCAGTGTGTCCTTGTTCTCCAGCCCAATGCCCGCACCCACCCCCACTGCCACCCATAGCCGCCGGTCGCCGCCGGCGAGCACCCGAACGAGCAACCCCAGCACCGCCGCCCATACCAACAGGTCCAGCTCCGTGGTGGTGTTCAGATGCCCGGCCGCGAGGTAGCCCGAGACGCCGGCCGTCAGCGCGGCCAGCACCTGCGCCCGGCGGGAGCCGCCCAGGTCACGGGCGACGAACCCCACGATGACCACAACGAAAGCCATCTCCAGCGCCGGCAGGATCCGTGTGGCCGTCGGCGAGACGCCAAGGAGCGCGGCCCACGCCGCCGACAGCAACGGGGTTAACGGGGGCTGATCCACGTACCCGAACGCCGGATGTCGCCCGGCCGCGATGAAGTAGAGCTCGTCGCCGTGGAAGCCGTACGCCCCCGACAGGCTGAGCAGTCCGGCGAGCATCAGCCCGGCAGTCAGCCACACGGGCCACGGCACCGTCCACCATCGGGAGGCAACCAGCGTGACGTGCAGGCCGACGGGCGGATGCGGAAGCGACAAGACTTCCACGTCCGGCGGCGGTGCCATGTCAGGCGCCTTGCCGTTGCCGGGAAGCATGCGACGCCAGGGTGGCGGACGCTGCGATCGCGGCGCCGCCGGCCACCCAGAACAGGGCCAGCCAGTCCCGGATCGACTCGATGTCCAGGTGGAGTCGGACAACGCCGGCCAGGAGCAGCGCCACCGGCATGGTGGTGGCTAGGAGGTTGATTCGGGTGTAGCCGAATCTGATCAGCAACGGGAGTTGAATCGAGATGTTGACTGCGAACAGCGCCCAGCACAGGGTCAACAGCGTTGCCACACTTCTGCCGAACGGTATGCCTTGGGCCTGCGCGAGGAGAGCAGCCAGAGCGGTACCGGCGATGGCGACGACGAAAAAGCTCATCAGGGCCCAGGCGTAGTGCCCGAGCAGCACCGTTCGGCGCGGCAGGGGCAGCACGGCGTACAGGGTCTGCAGGTCCGCCTTGTCACCGACGACGAACGGCTGCGCGGTGAGAATCGGCGCGAGCACCAGCGCGAGCGTCGGTACGAGAACCACGGGGTTGCGGGAGTCGATCAGGACGATCGCTCCGAACACCAGCAGGCCCGGGATCCGATACGGCGCAATGGTACGCAGGTGGAGCAGCGTCATCCGGGCGACGGCGGTCATGCGAACTCCTCCCGTCGGCCGTTGGGCACGGTCGCCGCTGAGTTCCTCGACGACACTCCGATGTGGACGGCGATCTCCTCGAGGGTGGGAACCTCGACCAGGACGCCCCCGCCGAGAAGGTCGGCCTCCTCGGTGCGGACCAGCGCCTGCGCCGTGGTGGACGACCGCTTGACGCCGATCAGCTCTACGCCGACAAGGTCGATCAGCTCGTCCGGACCGGCCCGCACCACCCGGTAGCCGTCCAGGATCTCGTCCTTGCGGCCCGTCCGGACGACCCGACCACCATGGATGAGCGTCACGAAGTCGCCGATGCGGTCCAGGTCCGTGGTGACGTGCGTGGAGAACAGGACACTGTGCCCCTCGTCAAGAAGGAAGTCCCCGATGATACCGACGAGCTCGTCCCGAGCCACGGGTCAAGACCGCTTCGGCTCGTCGAAGACAAGGAGCCGCGCCCGGTGCGACAGCGCCACCGCGATCATCAGCTTCATCCCCATGCCGCGGGAGATTTCTTTGACCTTCGCCCGCGGGTCCAGGCCGAACTCCGCGAGCAACTGTCGATATCGGACGCTGTCCCAACGGTCATAGAAGGGCCGCAGCGTCCGTTCGACCTCAGCCAGCCGCCAATCGCCCACGAGATAGGTGTGATCGAGCACCACCCCGACGTCCTGGCGCAGCGCCGCCGGTCCGGGCACCCGATGGCCCAACAGCTCGATCTCTCCCGTCTCGATCCCGCGCATGCCCAGCAGGCAACGAATCGTCGTCGTCTTGCCGGCACCATTGGCACCGATCAGGCCCATGACGTAGCCGGTCGGCAGCTCGAAGCTCACATCACGCAACGCGAAGCCGTTGCCCACCGCGCAGCCCACTCCACGCAGGGCGAACGCGAGATCGCCGTTCACTGATTCATCCCTCCTGAGCTGAGGCGTACTCATGCCCGGCCTGGAGCAAGCCGTCCAGGATCTGAATAAGACCGTCACGATCCAGGCGAGCCAACAAGGCGGCGTCTAAGGCGGCCTGCAGACCGTCCTCCACCCGGCGCAGCAGCTGCTCGCGTACCAGGGCCGAGTCCAGCGGCAGAACATAGGCGCCCTTGCCGGGGACCGTGACGATGAACCCCTCCGCAGCCAACTCCGCGTAGGCGCGGGTCGTGGTTATAACGCTGATCCGCAGATCACGAGCAAGGACCCGTACAGACGGCAGAGCGCTGCCCTGTACGAGCTCCCCCGACAGGATGGCCGCACCGACCTGTTCCTTGATCTGTTGATATAGGGGCACGCCACCGCTATTGGACAACACCACCCGCACGACGACCTCCGTTCGCCTATATCTGTACATAGCGACTATATACAGCCAGTACGGTAGTTGCACAAGGACCCAGGAGTCGGGGGCCGACCGGCCGGGATGTCGGGCACGTGAGCGGGCACGCCGTGCCCGCCAGACCTTCCCGGTTAAGCCGGCCGACTACTAGGAGGGCTATTGCGCCGGGTAATGCGCTACCAAGCGGTGAGCTGCTCGGGTCCGGGTCGCTGGTCCGGGCCGCAGACCTCGAACAGCCCCAGCTGGTCCGTGGCCGGCTCGTGCCCGTGCAGCTTCAGGCACCGCTTGCAGGTGACCTCTCCTCGGTCGGGGTGCGCGGCGGGCGGCGGTGGCGAAGCCGCGGCGCAGGCTGTGCCCGGTCCAGCGGCCTTCCAGCTTGGCGGCGGTGGCGATGCGGGTGACGACGTCGGAGCTCATCCGCCCGTCCGGGTCGCCGATCAGGCGCCCGCCCCGGGTCAGCGGCGGGTTGATGCGGCCGCGCCGGTCGATGCGCACCAGCAGCGGCCCGGAGGTTCGCCCGGCCTCGGCGAGCGTGGCCACCAGGGCGCGGACGGCCCGCACCGGGCAGGTGGCCGGGTTGGCGCCGTAGGGCACGGCGGTCTCACCAGGTTGGAGCCTTAGCGACTCAGGTGCCGCGAAGTACGGCGCGGATGCACGACGCGGAGCTTTCCACGAGCAGCAAGTAGCCAAGGCGCTCGAGCTGTGGCTGGCGAGCCGCTCCGACCACTTCCACCTCCTTCACGACCTAGATGGGTTTCATCAGGTGCAAGGAGGCGGCCTGGACCCGTTCAGCCTGGGCACCTCCAACATCGACCACCTGGTGCTGACCGGCGACACGTGGCTCATCATCGACGCGAAGGGATGCGGCGCGGGAACGCTGGGGCTCGACCCCAAGGGCAAGGGCGTCCTCGTCAAGACAGACGGCACCGTGGTGCCACAGAAGTGGCTCGATGCTGGGCGAGCCTACTCTCGCGGCGGCGTTATCTACCGCCTCACCGATGCGACCGCCGCGGGCCTTCAGGAGGTTCGCGGAGGCGATGAGCATGCCGCCCGACCCGCAGGTCGGGTCGTACACCGACTCGAAGCCCTTGGGGTCCAGGACCTCGACGATCAGCTCGACGACCTCGCGCGGGGTGAAGAACTGGCCGGCTCGGATACCGGACCCATCGGAGAACCGCTTCAGCAGGTACTCGTACGCCCCACCGAGCACGTCGTGGGACATATTGCCCTCGTGCATCTTCGGGGTGCGGTCCATCGCCTGCATTACCGCCGCCAACACCTCACCCGACAGCACCTCTTCGGAGGTCCAGGTCATGGATCCGAACAGGCGGGAGAACTTGTCGGGGTTGGCAGTCTCGCCCGCAAACGCAAAGTGGCCGACAACACCCGCCGCAGCTACGAAAGCCATATCCGGCTGTACCTGATCCCGCACCTGGGCCGCATCCCCATCGACCAGCTCACCGTCACCCACTTCACCGACCTGTTCGACGCCATCGAAGAAACCAACGACATCATCCGCCAGGCCCGCACCAGCGCCGACCCCGCGCTCCGCGCCACGATCAAAGGACGGCGCGTGGTCGGCCCCACCTCCCTGCACCGCATCCGCGCCACCGCCCGGCACGCCCTCAACATCGCCATCAAGCAAGACCGGCTGATCGACTTCAACCCCGCCGCCGTCGTCGAACTCCCACCCGCCAGCAAACCCCGGCCCCTGGTATGGACCCCGAACGCGTCCACCACTGGACCACCCAGCACACCCACCACCAGGCCCAAGCCCGCCGACGCACCGCCGGGCACCGGGCCGGTGTCATCGACATCTACATCTCCACCCCACGCCCCTGCCCGGTGATGATCTGGACACCCGAGCACACCGCCGCCTTCCTCACCTACGCCGCACGACACCGCCTCTACGCCCTGTACCGCCTGATCGCACTACGCGGACTCCGCCGCGGCGAAGCCTGCGGCCTGCGCATCGCCGACCTGGACCTGGACCACGCCACCGCCGCCATCCGCTGGCAGATCACCCAACTCGGCTGGGAAACCGCCCAAGGCACCCCCAAAACCGACGCCTCCAACCGCACCATCGCCCTGGACACCGAAACCGTCACCGCCCTGCACACCCACCTGGACCGCCACCAACACAAACGCCAGATCACCGGGAACATCTGGACCGAGACCGGGCTGGTGTTCACCACCCCGACCGGCACACCCCTGCACCCAGCCCGGGTAACCGAGCAGTTCCACTGGCTGAGCTACCAAGCCGGCCTGCCCCCATCCGGCTGCACGACCTGCGGCACGGCGCCGCCTCCATGATGCTCGCCGCCGGAATCGACATCGAAATCGTCAAAGAAACCCTCGGCCACACCTCCTCCGCCTTCACCCGCGACACCTACATCACCGTCTACCCCGACATCGCCCACACCGCCGCCCAAACCACCGCCGCCCTACTCCCCCACCCCACCACCACAACCTGAACCCCCAGGCACCAACACCCCGGCTGCGCCCCCTGTACAACAGGACGCAGCCGGGATTCCCTCTTCACCCGCCACCACCCCGATCAACGTCACGCCGAACACCGACCAGACCGCCACCCGACTCCGCCTGCCACCACTGCCGCAACTACTACACCCCTACATGCCGGAGCAGCAGACGTCACCGACCGTAACCAGTCAGGGAAGATCGTCGATCATGCAATCGACACGACGCCGACACAAGAGCACACAACGAGCCCACACAGGCACCAAAACACCACTGGGCACCCTCCACATCGTGGAGAATGCCCAGGTCAACGGTGTACTGCTGGGTGCGCCGCCAGGGACTCGAACCCCGGACCCGCTGATTAAGAGTCAGCTGCTCTAACCAACTGAGCTAGCGGCGCATCGGCTACGGCGACTTTAGCAGTAGTGGCGGGGGTGCGCACATCGGTGGGGGTGGGGGTCAGTTGGTGGGGGTGGGGGCGGGGTTTTGGTCGTACTTGCTCCAGGCGCCGGCGCTGAAGGGGACGGGGCGGTTTTTCTTGCCGGGGCCGTCGCCCCACTTGGTGATGACGTAGCTGATCTCGATGTGGCCGGCGTCGAAGCCCTGGACCATCAGGGTGGAGTCGTTGAAGGTGCCGCCGGTCAGCTCGGCGAACGTCTTGGCGTCCATGTCGAGCATGACGCCGCTGTCGGAGGGGATGCCGGGGCCGCGGTCGCCGATGAAGAAGGGGGCTTCCTTGTCCTTGTAGACGACGTAGCCCTCGGTGCCCAGCGGCCAGCTGGGGCTCGCGAAGAGGCCCTTCTGCATCGGCTTGCCGATGGCGGGGAGGCCGGTGTCACCGGCGCGGCCGGAGGCGTCGTCCCAGAAGTAGGAAGCGGTGGTGGAACCCTGGAGCAGCATCGGGGGAACGATGCGGGTGGATACGCCGGGAGGCGGGAGCTTCTGGGCGTGGGCCGCCACGGCGTTCGCGCAGAAGACGGTGCTGAAAGCAAAGGCCGCTCCGGCGGCACCACAGGCCATTCGTTTCTTCGAGGACATACAGAAAAAAGTCATGGGGTATGAGGATCTTTCATCAGAAGACACGGAGCCACGGGCCGGTGCGGTTGGGGACACCGGTTCGGGATAGGGACAGCGCTCTCAGACCCGACGTTTGTGGGTCGGCCTGAGATGCGGCACGAAGGCGCGTTGTCACGTAAGGCCGGTTAGCGGTGGCCGATCGCCACCACGTCACACTGCTGGCGATATCTGTTCGCCTGGTGGACGGCTGCTATAAGCCGATATTTCCGCCGCTTCTGACGGCGAGATCCGGGGTCAGGTCACCCGGGTGGTGAGCTTGGGGGGAGTGGGGTGCTCCACTCGGGTCTCCTCTCCGATCACGTCTACCGGGTTAGCTGACGGGTTCGGGCTAGAGAGTCGCCCTACCGCGGACGTGTTCCACGTCCCGCGGATTCACCCCAGGTAATGATTGGGTCCCCGGTTCCCTCGGGCCCTGCGGGCCGGTTGGGATTCGACGCCGGGTGGCCGCCTTCCGACTGAAGACCAGGTCACCACCCGATGTGGGTAAAACCTTACCCTCTAAGTCAGGACAAAGCAAACGAAGTCACTACAAAGCATTATAAGATCTACCTATCAACCACAAACCCCTATAAAACAGGCATTTTCTGTCACTCGGACTACAGCTCCCAGGGTGTGGCACGGCCCCCCAATCCCGTGTCGATCACCGGACGTCACCGCCGCCCGACCCCGTTCAGCAATGTGTCGACCACGAGGTCCGCGGCCTGCGGCGGCTCCAGGTCCGGGAAGCGATGGGCCGCGCTGTCTACGAGGTCGTCCAGGACGGCGCGGGCCCAGGGGACGGGCACGCCGGCCCGCAGGAAGCCCTCGTCGGACACCCGCTGGACGAACGCGTCCAGCCGACGGCTCAGTTCCTCGCGGCGCGAGTTCGCCGCCGGCTCGGCGCTCATCAGGCGGCGGGTGTCCAGCGGCCACTGACGGCTGACCGGGATGATGCCCTCGACGTAGCGGTGCAGGGCCACCGGCACCGGAGCCTCGGTTAGGCGGGCCTCGTCGAGGACCCGCTCGGAGGAGTCGAGCTTCGTCGCGAAGACGGCGGCGAGGAGGGCCTCCCGGGTGGCGAAACGCCGGTAGACGGTGCGCCGGTCCACCCCCGCCTCCGCGGCGATCGTCGCGATGCTCGTCGCCGGGTCCTCGGCCAGCAGGCGGGCCCCGGTACGCAGCACCGCGTCCAGGTTGCGGGCGGCGTCAGCTCTCATGTCGCCTCCGGGTGAAGATAAAGCTTCCCAGTGGTGGGGAAATAAGCGTCACTACCGCCACGTTAGTGTGACAGTTAGCGCGACTCTCTTGAGGCGAAGGAAGCGGATCATGTCCAAGAACTGGCTCATCACCGGCAGCTCGCAAGGGCTCGGACGGCGGCTCGCCGAGGTCGTGCTCGGCCGCGGCGGGCGGGTGGTCGCGGCGTCCCGGCGGCCCGAGCTGCTGGACGACCTCGGTCGTCAACACGGTGACCGTCTCCTCTCGGTGGCGCTCGACGTCACCGACGCCGAGGCGGCGCGCGCGGTGGTCGCGGCGGGCGTCCAGAGGTTCGGATCACTCGACGTCGTGGTGAACAACGCAGGCTACGCCACGACGGCTTCCGCGGAGGAGTTCCCGGAGGACGAGTTCCGCGCCCAGATCGAGGCCAACTTCTTCGGCGCCGTGAACGTGACCAAGGCGGCACTCCCGGTCCTGCGCCGACAGCGCTCCGGCCACATCGTCCAGATCTCCTCCGTCGGCGGGCGCGTAGGCGGCACCCCCGGCCTCAGCGCCTACCAGGCCGCCAAGTTCGCCCTCGCGGGCTACTCGGAGGCGCTCGCGAACGAGGTGGCACCCCTCGGCATCAAGGTCACGATCGTCGAGCCCGGCGGCATCCGTACCGGCTGGGCGGCCGGCGCGTCGAACGCCGCCGCGACCGTGGGACCCGACTACCAGGAGACCGTCGGCGAGCGGCTGCGCTGGATCGCGGGCTACGTCGGCAACGAGCTGGGAGACCCCGTCCGCATGGCGGAGGTCATCGCCGACGTCACAGAGGCCGGAGACCCACCACGGAGACTGCTTCTCGGCTCGGACGCGGTAGACATCACCCTGCGCGTCGAGGCGGATCGAACCGCCGAAACCGAGAAGTGGGCCGAGATCAGCCGCTCCACCGACTTCACCCCCACCGCCTGACCCGTCCCCACACCAGGCCGGCGCCCCAGCCGCCCCGATCCCGACGCGCACGTCCCGGAAATGGGTGCGGGCCCGCCAATGGGCCGATCCCGGGAGCTCTGCCGTCCACCCAGGCCGTGGCCGACGTCGGGCCCTGACGTGAACTCGAGCCCTGACGTGAACTCGAGCCCGGACATGGGTCGGGGCCGGGCAGTCCCCCGCCTGCCCGGCCCCGGTTTTCACGGTCCTGCGCCGATGTCTTCCCCCAAAAACATCGGGCGGTCCCGCAGTACGGACGCGGTCCCCCACCGCGCCCTTGTGGCAGAAAGCTCCTTGTGCGCTCTGGTTTCGAGCGCTGGTGCATCCCCCTTGACCTGCCTTAACACTACATACCGGGGCCTGAGGCGCTCGTCATCGGAGGGTATAGATTCCGTCTAACTCGCGGGGGATCGCCAGGTAGGCCGGGACCGCCGATTGGGTGGTCTATTCGCGGGTTCCGACCAGAACTCGCCCACGAGCCCCGCCGTTCCTCCCCCGGCGGTACGGCCTTCACCCGCGCCCAATGATCCCGTTCCCACCGCACCCGAGATGATCCCGTCCACGCGAGGACCGGTTCGAAGAACGGGTGACCCGCCGCAAGACGGCGCCGAATTCGCCGTACCACGTCCCGCCGTACCGGCGCCGGTTCGAACACCCTCTCCGGAAGGACGGGGGCGAGCGCCGCGACAGGCGCTTCCGCCCCCGTCCGACGTCCCCGGGCTACCGTGGACGTCACCGCCCTGGGCGACACGTCCACCCCGTGGGCGTTGCCGGCCCACTCGTCGTCGTGGGGTGCGATGGTGTCACCCGCTGTGGTGACGGGCCTCGGTGTCCGTGATCACGAGCCATCCTCGATCACCGTCATCTATCGATGGTAGGAGGAGAGCGCGTTCACGTTGCATACCAAGACCTGCGGAGAGCCCGGCAGACTCGGGGGGTGCGGGGGTGTCCTCCGCACAAGAACAGCCCTTGCGGCTTTCCGCGCGAAGCGCACCCACTGCAGGGACCATCTCCAGGGGCGAACGGCCAGGTCTCGCCCTGGCCCAGCAGCACGAGGTCGTGACCGGTCGGCAGCGCTCGCCCCCGACCACCGCCATCCTTCGACGAGGCAGGAGGAGAGTGCGTTTCACGTTGCATGCCAAGACCTGCAGGGAGACCGGCAGGGTCGGGGGTGCGGGGGTGTCCCCCGCATAAGAACAGCCCTTGCGGCTTTCCGCGCGAAGCGCGCTCACCGCAAGGACCATCTCCAGAGGCGAACGGCTGGGTCTCGCCCTGGCCGCGCTCGCCCAGCAGCAGGGCCGCGGCCCCGGTGGTCGGCGCGTGGTTAGGGCTCGAAGGTTACGTGGACGGGGGTGCCCTTTTGGAGGGTGTTGCTGACTGTGCAGTAGTTGGCGTGGACTCGGGTGGCTACGTTGCGGAAGACTTCTTCGGCTTTTTCGTCGTTTTCGGGGAGTTGTACCTCGTAGGTGATGGTCACCGGGCCGAGGAGGTTGGGGGTGCCTTTTTCGGCTTCTATGGTCATGGAGAGCTTGGCGAGGCGGTGGCCGCGTTTGGCTGTCAAGGGCTCTACGCTGACGATGTTGCAGCCGCCTACGGCGGCGAGGAGGAGTTCTACGGGGGTGAAGACACCTTCGGTGTCGCCGCTGCCGATGGGTACCTCTGCGCCGCGGCTGTTGCGGGCTACGAAGCCGTCGTCTGTTCGTTCCACGTTGACCGATGCCATAGGGCAGAGCCTAGGGCCGGGCGGGGACGCTCAGGCGTCGGGGTGCTTGGAGAGGTAGTCGATGTAGACGGGGCGCAAGGCCTCGCCCAGTTCGCCCTCGCCGGCGCCCATGGCGTCGCTCAGCAGGGCGGAGACGCGGCTGAGGTCCCTGGCGGCCTCCTCCGAGTGGCCGCTGGCGGCTTCGGCGGCGGGGATGACCTTGAGTAGCTCCCATAGGAAGCCCAGGTCGCCGTGCGCCACGGCGTAGCGCACGGCCCGGTCGTGCAGTTCCTTGGGCGACAGTGCCTGCAATTCGTCCTGGTCCATTAAGGATCACCCCTCTTTCACCCCTTTCCCCGTGCTCTGAGGGATATGCAGATCAGTCGGCCCGGCGCCGGGACGCAGGAGGAGGTTTCCGGCTTCCACCTGCCCTTCCGCCCTACCGATCATCGGGTGCCGCGTGCCACCATCAGGGGCGTGAAGATCATTGTCAAGATCCTTATCGTCGCGGGAGCGCTGTGGGCGGCCACACGCCTGATCCCGGGGATCACCGTCAGCGGTGACACCACGGCGAAGACGGCCGCAACACTGCTCGCCGTCGCCCTCATCTTCGGCGTGGTGAACGCCGTCCTGAAGCCGATCATCAAAACCCTCGGCTGCGCGTTCTACGTCCTCACCCTGGGCCTGTTCGCCCTGATCGTGAACGCGCTGCTCCTCCTGCTCACCAGCTGGATCGCCGAGGAGATCGATCTGCCGTTCCACGTGGACGGCTTCTGGCCCGCCTTCTGGGGCGCGCTGCTGGTCGGCCTGATCACCTGGGTGCTCGACATGCTCCTCGGCCTGAACGAGGACTGAGAAAAAAAGGGGAAAGGGACTAGCGGGGCGGGCCCACCGAGCCCCGTTCGCGCAGGGCGGGCTCCTGGATGATCCGGCGCCTGCGGGTGCGCCCGTCGGCCGCCGCCACCACCAGGCGTACGGCGGCCCGGACGATGCCGTCGATGTCCCAGTCCACGGTGGTCAGGGCGGGGGTGAGCAGGCCGGACATCGGGTGGTCGTCGTATCCCATGACGGAGATGTCGCCCGGCACGTCCAGGCCGAGCTCGCCCGCCGCCGCGTACACGCCGTAGGCGATGGAGTCGGAGAAGCAGAAGGCCGCGGTGGGCCGGGCGGCCGAGCTCAGCAGGGCGCACGCGGCCTCGGTGGTGGCGGCCAGGCCCTGCGGGGCGGGCACCACGTCGATGCGCAGGCCGAGCCGCTCGGCCTCGGCGGTCACGTGCACGTCAGCGGGCCGGTCGGGTGTGCTGGGCCGGGTCGAGGTGAGCACGGCGACGTGGCGGTGACCGCTCTCCCGTAGGTATTCCAGGGCCATCGTCACGCCCCGGCGGTTGTCGAAGACCACCTCGCCCGCAGTGCGCGCACCGGTCAGCGCGTCGCCGATCGCCACCACGGGCAGCGTCTCGGCCAGGTCTGCCCACAGCGCGGCGGCCGGGTCGACCGGCTGGACGATCATGCCGTCCACCCGCTGGTCGCGCAGCTGGTGGGCGAGGGTGCGCTCCCTCGCCGGGTCGCCGGCGGCGTCGAGGATCAGCGCGTAGCGGTCCTTGTCGCGCAGCGCGCGTCCGATGCCGACCGCGAGGGACTGCTGCCAGAGGTCCTCCAGCGACCCGCACAGCAGGCCGATCATGCCGGTACGGCCGCTGGCCAGGGCGCGTGCGATGGGGTCGGCCTCGTAGCCGAGCTCGGCGGCGGCCTGGCGTACCCGCTCGATGGTCTCCTCGGAGACCTGCATGCCGCGCAACGCATACGAGACAGCCGCCGGCGAGAGGCCGGTCGCCTGAGCCACCTCGCGGATGGTCGCCCGCTTGCGCGGCTGGGAGCGCGGCACCGCCCCAGCTTATGCCCAATCACCGCGCCTGAAAGGCATCCGTTATCTCAGCCAGTGGGCAGCCGGTTGACGCGGAGGCGGGTGAAGCGGTTCACTGAAACGTATCAGTGAACCGTTTCACCTGCCCGGATGAACGCCTCACCGGCCCAGATCTAAAGCCTACTAACCGAGTAGGTTTTACAGGGTACACTGGAGGCGAGGAGGTGACCAATGGCCACGGACGTACACCAGCACATCTGGACGCCCGGCTTCGTCGCGGCGCTGCGCGAACGCGACACCCCGCCCTTCCTGGACGGCTGGACGCTCCACCTGGACGGCGAGGAGCCGTACCGCACCGACCCGCGCGACCACGACGTCGAGCGCCGCCTCGCGCTCGACCCGGACCTCGACCTGGCCCTGGTCTCCCTGTCCAGCCCGCTCGGGGTGGAGCACCTGCCGCCCGCCGAGGCCTGGCCCCTGCTGGACGCCTACCACGACGGCGCCCTGGCCCTCCCCGCCCCCTTCGGCGCGTGGGCCGGCACCTGCGTCACCGAGATCGCCCCCGCGAGGACCGCCGCCGCACTGGACCGCGGCTTCGCCGGGCTCCAGCTCCCCGCCACCGCCGTCCAGGACGCCGCCGGCCTGGCCCGCGTCGCCCCGCTGCTGGACCTGCTGGAGGAGCGCGACCTGCCGCTGTTCGTCCACCCCGGCCCCGCGAAGGCCCCCGGCACCCCCGCCTGGTGGGCCGCGGTCGTGCCGTACGTCCAGCAGATGCACGCCGCCTGGTACGCCTTCCAAGCCTTCGGCCGCCCCCGCCACCCCCGGCTGCGCGTGTGCTTCGCGCTGCTGGCCGGCCTCGCGCCGCTGCACACCGAACGCTTCATCGCCAGAGGCGGCTCGACCAGAGGAGTCGTCGACCCCGACGTGTTCCTGGAGACCTCGTCGTACGGCCACCAGGCCATCGACGCGATCACCAGGGTGACCGGCATCGAGGTCGTCGTGCTCGGCTCGGACCGCCCGTACGCGTCACCCGCCGAAACCCTGCTCGGTACGGCCGCCGAGCAACAGATGCGGTGTACCAACCCGGCCCGCCTCCTCGGCGCGGCCGGGACCCCCGCCACCACATCCGTTTCTGCCAAAGAAGGAGCCGAACCCCGATGAGCTGGGAGTCATTGCCCGACCGATTCCTGGACCCGCGTGAGCTGCGCGACCTCGTTGACGACCTCGCCGCCCAGCCGGAGCTGTGGGCGCACCAGGTCGCGTTCGGGGAGCACGGCGAGGCGCGCCACTACGCCTCGCTCTACCGCGACTCGTACGTGGACGTCTGGCTGATCTGCTGGCGCCCCGAGGACGACACCGGCTGGCACGACCACGACGTCTCCTCCGGCGCGGTCCGGGTCGTCGCCGGCGCGCTGAAGGAGTCCAACCCGCGGATCGGCGGCGCGCACCTGGAGACGCTGCTCCCCGAGGGCAAGACCATGTCCTTCGGGCCCGAGCACATCCACCGCATCAACGGCCACGCGGAGACCAGCGTGTCCATCCACGCCTATTCGCCCCCGCTGTGGCGCCTCGGCCAGTACTCGATCTCCGACGACGGTGTCATGCGCCGCGCGTCGGTCAGCTACGCCGACGAGCTGCGCCAGGCCCCGCAGGAGGCGCTCGTCTAGCCCTTCGCGGGGTTCCCCGGCTCGGGGCTCAGTGGGGGACGGCGCCCGGGGGCGCCGGGGACACATGGGTCCCGAGCCAGGGAGTGATGAGCCACGCCGAGGATGTTAGGGGGCACCGGGGGTGGGGTTCTCGGTGACACGCGTGGCGGCGGGGTGGCCGGATCCGGCCACCGGGCGGGCGGCGAGCAGGCCGAGGAACAGCTGGCCGGCGCAGGCGGCCAGGCCGATGAGCAGCGGTACCGTCCAGTCGCCGGAGATCTCGTGCACCAGGCCGATGGCCAGGGGGCCGAGGGCTGCGATCACGTAACCCGCCGACTGGGCCACGGCGGACAGCGCGGTCACCGAAGCGGGGCCGGGGGCGCGCAGCGTGATGATGAGCAGGACGAGGGCCAGCGAGGCGCCCTGCCCGACGCCGAGCACGATCATCCACAGCCAGGGGACGGTGGTGGGGGCGAGCAGCACGCCGAGGTACCCCGCGACGGTCAGCCCGGCGGCGGCCACGACGTGCGGCACCTGCGAGGCGACGCGCCCGGCGTGCACGGGCACGGTGAGCGTGGCGGCGATCTGGGCGAGGTTGGTGAGGGCGAGCAGGTATCCGGCCTCGTCGGCGGGCAGCCCGGCGTCCCGGAAGATCGTCGGCAGCCAGGCCAGCATGATGTAGAAGGTCAGCGACTGCACGCCCATGAAGCCGGTGATGTACCAGGTCGAGCGGCGCCGCAGCAGCATGGCGTACGGCCGCGGCGCGTCCTGCGCGTGGACGGACGGCCGGCGCAGCGCCTGCGGGGTCCACAGGAGGGCCGCCAGCAGGGCCAGCGCGGCGGCGGACACCGCCGCGGGGCGCCAGCCGTGCTCCTGCGCGATCGGCACCATGACGGCCGAGGCGCCGGCCGCGCCCACGACCAGGCCGGACACGTAGACGCCGGTGTACACGCCGACGCGGTGGGGGAAGTGCTGCTTGACCACGCCGGGCATGGTCACGTTCATGATGGCGATGGCGGTGCCCGCGACGGCCGAGCCCGCGTACAGCGCGATCACCCCGCCGCTCACGCGCAGCGCCACGCCCGCGGCGAGGACGAGCAGGCCGACCAGCAGGGTGCGGTCCAGCCCGATCCGGCTCGCCAGCGCGGGCGCGAGCGGGCCCGCCAGGCCGAGGCACAGCACCATGATCGTGGTGACCGCCCCGCCCGCCGCCGCGCCGAGCCCGAGATCGCCCATGATGTCGCCGAGCAGCGGCGACACCCCCGCCAGCGCCGGACGCAGGTTGAGCGACGCCAGCACGAACCCGGCGGCCAGCACCCCCCAGCCGCACAGTCGCAATCCCCGCGCCCTCCGGGAGAAGCGACCGGTAGGTGAGGGTTCGGGGGTGGAGGTGGTGCCGTTCACAGGGCCCGGAGCCTACCTCCGGGCTCCGGACGGGCATCCGGCGGGATGGCCCTCACCTACGGCCGCCTCACGAGTCAGGGCCGACAGAGATGTCCAGAAGGAGAGGTTCGTCCCGCGCCCACAGGGCGGGGACCACCTCGTCGAAGACGGCGATCAGCGACGCGTGGGTGTCGACGCGGCGCGCGGGGCAGCCGAGGGAGCGCGCGAGGGCCGCCAGGTCGATGCCGGTGTATCCCGGCCACGGCGCCCTGCCGTCGTGGTGCGCGGGGCCGGGCGGGGAGCCGTCCTCGGACGCGGCCTGGGTACCGGCCTGAGGTGGAGGGCCGGCTGGTGTTCCGTCCTGGGATGCGGGGGCGGCCTGGGTGCCGTCCCGAGGTGAAGGGTGGGACTGGGTGCGGTCCCGAGGTGAAGGGTGGGACTGGGTGCGGTCCCGAGGTGAAGGGTGGGACTGGGTGCCGTCCTGAGGTGAAAGGTCGGACTGGGTGCGGTCCTGAGGTGGGCCGGCTGGGGTGAGGACGAGGAACAGGGTGCCGACGCGGTGGCGGGAGGCGGTCCACAGGGCCTGGGCCGCCGAGAGGGTGGCGGCGGGGTCGAGGAGGGCGACCACGGGGCGGTCGGGGCGGGCCAGGCGCAGGCCGATCGCGGCGGGGAGGGCGAAGCCGGGGCCCGAGGTGGCGGCGGAGAGAAGGCCGAGGGGGCGGCGGGCGGGGACGAGGCGGTGCAGGCACGGGCGGACGGCGGGGGCCTCCTCGACCAGGATCGCCTCGGGGGCGAGCCGCGCCGCGAGCTCCCCCAGCACGTGCGCGACCCGCAGCGGCTCCCCTTCGGCCGGGGCCGCGGGCGGCGCGGGACGAACCACCGGGGCGAGCGTCTCCCCCGGCCGTTGCGGCAGCGTCGCGGCGAGCCGCTCGCACACCCCCGCGGGCGGGGCGAGCAACGCCAGCGTGGCGGGCCCGCGATGCACCTCGGCCGGATCGTCGCTCACCACCGCGACCGTCGCCCGCTCCGGCACCAACGGCCCCAGATCGGCCGTCCTGAAAGCAGGCGCACCCACCGCCAGCACGACGTCATGCCCGTCGAGCACGGCCCGCCGCCCGCCGCCCCGCGACGCCCCGGGCCCGTACGAGGCCGCCCGCAGACCGTTCGGCTCACCGGACGAGACCTCCCGCACGTCATCCGGCCCACCGGACAATGACTCACGCACGTCATCCAGCTCACCGGACAGAATCTCGTGCACGCCATCCGGCTCACCAGACAAGGACTCGTGCACGCCATCCGGCTCACCAGACAAGGACTCGTGCACGCCATCCGGCTCACCAGACAAGGACTCGTGCACGCCATCCGGCTCACCGGACAGGATCTCGTGCACGCCATCCGGCCCACCGGACAAGGTCTCCCGCACCTCATCCGACTCACCGGACGAGGTCTCCCGCGCGTCGTCCGGCTCACCGGACAGGGTCTCCCGCGAATCCCTCGCTGCACCGGACGAGGGCGCCCGTGACCCGTTCCCGGCGGGTTCCGGCGGGACCCCTCCGTCGGCGCCCAGAACTCCGGCGAAGCGCGGGTGGTCCTGCGGGAAACCCGCCTGGGTGCCGGACGGCTCCTGCCAGACGGGGCAGCGGAGGCGTTCGGCTAGGGCGGACAGGGCGGACCAGGCGCGTTCGGTGGCGGTGTGGGCGCCGGCGACCAGGACGGGGGAGCGGGCGGCGGCGAGGAGGGCGGCCAGAGGGGCGACGTCCTCGGTGGAGACGCGGCAGGGGCGGCGTACCTCCATGGAGGCGGGGATGTCGGTCTCGTACGGCTCGTCCCAGCCGTCCGGAGGGATGAGGACGGCGGCGGGGCCCCGGCCGGTGACGGCCTCCAGGGCGGCCCTGGCGACGGCGCGGGGAACGTCGCGGGCGCGTGCCGGGCGGGCGGACCACACCAGGTGGTCCCCGGCGGACTCCAGCGCGGGATGCCCGAGGGACGGCCGGGCGGCCACGACCACCAGGGGCGCGCGGCCGGCGCGGGCCGCCGCGAGGGAGCCGAGCCCGGCGGGAGTGCTCAGCAGTACCAGCGCGGGCCGGTCGTACCCGAGCGCCCAGCCGGTGGCCATGCCGACGACGACCCCTTCGTTCGCCCCCGTGACGAGCGTGAGGTCGCCGGGGAGCCCGGCGAGCGGATGCGTCCCAGCCGCTCCGAGCCCGCCGGAGCCGACTACCGGCCCGGACCCGCCGGGGACGGCGACCGGCCCGGACCCGCCGGGGACGGCGACCGGCCCGGACCCGGTGGAGCCGAGGACCGGCCCGGACCCGCCCGAGACGGTGACCCCCGCCGTTCCGGGCCTGCCGGAGGCGGCTCCGGCCATGGGTCCGCCCGCATCACAGAAGACGGTGGTGATCCCGGCCCGTCGCACCGCGTCGAAGACGGCGTCCCGCACGTCCCCACGCGTCTCCCCCGCGCCTTCCCCAAAGCCCCCGGCCCTCGGTAGGTGCCCGCTCACCGTTCCTCCCCCGGCGCGACCCGGCCGCGGGTGGGCGGGACCGCCGGGACGGGCCGGAAACCGGGGTGGAGCAGGGGCGGAAGAGAGGTGGAGCGACGCATGAGCACTCCAAGAAAGATCGTGTTCGGCATACGAACGGAAGTTCTTTACCTGAACATTATTTCGTGCAAGCTACGCCCCCGACCGGATGGAGTCAACGCTCTGACACCGAGGCGATATGTGGCACGGTTGACCACTCACCAATCGCCCATTAGCGTCCAATCAACGACGAATGTTCGCCAATCGAACAAATACCGCCAGCCCGAGGCGCCCCCGCTCACGGACGCCGCGACCTCCACCGGCGCCGACGGGTGACAGGCCCTCACCCACCCCCTTCCCCCCGAAAACGCCTTCCCTGGTGTCGAGGGGTTGCGGACTCTACGGACACTGATATAACGGTCACCCGCGATATGACGGTCTCCCGCGAAGAGGGGGGAAATGGCCGAAGAATTCGTGCAATCGCTGGCTCGGGGGCTTGCGGTCATCAAGGCTTTCGATGCCGACTCGCCGGAGTTGACGCTCAGTGAGGTGGCCAGGGCCACCGGGCTGACCAGGGCGGCCGCTCGCCGGTTCCTGCTGACGCTGGTCGAGCTCGGGTACGTCCGCACGGACGGGCGGCTCTTCGCCCTGTCGCCTCGGGTGCTGGAGCTCGGGTTCGCCTATCTCTCGGGGCTCACGCTGCCGGAGGTCGCCTTGCCGCACCTGGAGCAGCTGGTCGCGGAGGTGCACGAGTCGGCGTCGGTGTCGGTGCTGGACGCGCCGGACATCGTGTACGTCGCCCGGGTGCCGACGACGCGCATCATGCGGGTGACGATCAGCATCGGGACCCGGTTCCCCGCGCACTCCGCCTCGATGGGCCGGGTGCTGCTGGCGTGGCTGGCGCCCGCCGAGCTGGAGGCGTACTACGCGCGCGCCACGCTGGAACGCTTCACCTCCCGCACGGTCACCTCCCGCGCCCGGCTGGACGCCGAGCTGGCCAGGGTGCGCGGCCAGGGCTGGGCCCTGGTGGACCAGGAGCTGGAGGAAGGGCTGCGCTCGATCGCCGCCCCCATCCGCGACCGCGCGGGCACGGTGGTGGCGGCGGTGAACGTCTCCACCCACGCCAGCCGCACCACCGTCGAGTCCGCCCGCCGGGACCTGCTGCCGCCCCTGCTGGCCACCGCCGCCCGCATCGAGGCCGACCTGCGGGCCACCGGCCACCACCTCCCCCTTCCCGCCACCTGACCTCCCCACCGTCCGGCACTGACAACGTTGTCTAGCCGCGGCGGAATAGGCGATGATGCTCCCCGTGGCAGTCACCAGGCCCACCATGAACGACGTCGCCGCCTCGGCGGGTGTCGCGCTGAAGACCGTGTCGCGCGTGGTCAACAACGAGCCCGGGGTGAACTCCGCCACCGCCGAGCGGGTCAGGCAGGCCATCGAGCGGCTCGGCTACCGCCGCAACGACGGCGCCCGCGTGCTGCGCCGGGGCCGCACCGCCAGCATCGGGCTGATCATCGAGGACGTCGCCGACCCGTTCTACTCCGGCCTCAGCCGGGCGGTCGAGGACGTCGCGCGCCGCAACGACACCCTGGTGTTCACCGGCTCCTCCGCCGAGGACCCCGAGCGGGAGCGCGAGCTGGTGCTGGCGTTCTGCGCCAGGCGGGTGGACGGCCTGGTCATCGTGCCCGCCGGGTCCGACCACACCTACCTCGTCCCCGAGTTGGCGGCGGGCATCCGCGCCGTCTTCGCCGACCGCCCACCCGGCGCCGGCCTCGACGCCGACACCGTCCTGTGCGACAACACCGGCGGCGCGCGCTCCGGCGTCGAACACCTCATCGCCCACGGCCACCGCCGCGTCGCGTTCCTCGGCGACAGCCCCGGCATCTTCACCGCCGGGGAGCGCCTGGCCGGTTACCGCCAGGCCCTCCAGGCGGCCTCCCTCCCCTACGACGAGTCGCTCGTCGCCATGGGCACCCCCGGCCACGCCCGCGTCGCCGCCGCCCTCACCCGCCTGCTGGCCCTGCCCGATCCCCCCACCGCCCTGCTCACCGGCAACGGCCGCACCACGATGACCGCCCTGCGGGCCATCAACTCCATGGCCGCCCCCTCCCCCCTCGCCATCGTCGGCTTCGACGACTTCGAGCTGGCCGACCTGCTCACCCCCGCCGTCACCGTCATCGCCCAGGACCCCGTCCGCCTCGGCCGCACCGCCGCCGAACTCCTCTTCCACCGCCTCTCCGGCGCCGGCGGCCCGGCCGAACGCGTCCAGCTCCCCACCCGCCTCATCCCCCGCGGTTCCGGCGAACTCCCGCCGGGCAGTTGACCTCAACCAAGGTTCAGGTCGCAGACTGCACCTCGACAGGCCGTGGAACGGGAGGAGTGGTCGGCATGCGGGTGGCACAGGTGGAGCGGTTCGGGGGGCCTGAGGTGCTGGTCACGCGGGAGGTGCCCGATCCGGTGGCGGAGGCGGGGCAGGTCGTGGTCGAGGTGGTGGCGGCGGACACGTTGTTCGTGGAGACGCGGATACGGCAGGGGATGGCGCGGGCCTTCTTCCCGGTGGAGCCGCCGTACGTGCCGGGGGGCGCGGTGGCGGGGCGGGTGCGGTCGGCGGGGGCGCGGGTGGATCCGGGGTGGGTCGGGCGGGAGGTGGCCGCGTTCACCGAGGGCGGCGGGTACGCCGAGCAGGCGGTGGTGCCGGTCGAGGCGCTCGTCCCGGTCGTGGCGGGGCTGGCGGCGGCGGACGCCGTGGCGCTGATGCACGACGGGGTGACGGCGCTCGGGGTGTTCGACGCGGCCGAGGTCAAGCCCGGCGAGTGGGTGCTGGTCACGGCGGCGGCGGGCGGGATGGGCGTGCTGCTGGTCCAGCTGGCGCACGCCGCCGGGGCGCGGGTCGTCGCGGCGGCGCGCGGGGGGAGCAAGCTCGACCTGGCCCGCAGGCTCGGGGCCGGCACGGTGGTCGACTACACCGGCCCCGGCTGGGCGGAGCACGTGCGGGTGGCGACCGGCGGCGCGGGACCCGACGTGGTCTTCGACGGCGCGGGCGGCGAGATCGGCCGGGCGGCGTTCCAGATCACCGCGGACGGCGGCCGGTTCTCCGCCCACGGCGCCGCCGCCGGCGGTTTCGCCCCCGTGGACCCGGACGCGGCGGCGCGCCGCCGCGTCACCGTCCGCGGCATCCAGGACGTCCAGTACGCCCTCGCCGAACGCACGACCCTCGCCGGACGCGCGCTGGCGGAGGCCGCCGCCGGCCGCATCAGGCCGGTCGTGGGCCGCACCTACCCCCTGGACCGCGCCGCCGACGCGCACACCGCGATCGAGTCCCGCGCGGTGGCGGGCAAGACCCTCCTGCTGATGTGAGGCAGGGCGGTCCTCCCCGTCCCAAATGAACGGCGCCTCGCCGTACACGACATCGGCTCACGTCTCGGGCGCCCTCGAAGTATCACGCAAACGATCGGGCTTATTACGGAGTGCGGCCAAGGCCCTCACGACGGTCCGCCCGACCCCCGGAAATGGTCTTTTCTCCGGCCTTGTCCCCGCGCCAGTGAAGCCGCCCGTCAAGACGGGCTCGCGTTATCGGGGGCGGTACTCATCTGCTCTAACCGCGAATACCACCTTCCGTAAATATGATCACATTGGTTACTCTTCTGGGATCACGCCCCACGCGCGGCGGCACGCCGGGCAGGGGCCCGACCGGGCATGGCACGTTCCCCAGCGGGCCGTCATGCCCGCCGGTGCCGGACGGTCCGGCGATGGGAGAGCGAAAGTGCGGCGAGGGCGG
This sequence comes from Sphaerisporangium aureirubrum, assembly GCF_042658925.1. Taxonomy (NCBI): domain Bacteria; kingdom Bacillati; phylum Actinomycetota; class Actinomycetes; order Streptosporangiales; family Streptosporangiaceae; genus Sphaerisporangium; species Sphaerisporangium aureirubrum. Next base: position 64,392 of record NZ_JBHSRF010000014.1, on the reverse strand, counting down.
ATCCGCGTCACCCCCCCGCTCGGCGAGCGATGCGGCGGAAGGTGCCGGTCGCTGACCAGATTACGGCTCGACCGATATATACGCGCAGTGATCAATACTGGCGAGATCCCCCGGTCGCCGTCACGGAAGGTAAGATCCGATGAACACCGCCCTCCCGGGCATCCTCCGGGCCGGGGAGGCACCTCACATCGGGAGAATCTGATGGAAACACTCGACCTGGAGGATCTGCACCTCGAACTGCTGCTCATCGCCGCGCTGCACGACGAGGCGGAGCGGCTCACCTCGCTCTCGGGGCCGTCCCACGGCCCGGGGAATCGATGGGAGATCGACCGGCGCGGAGAGTGAGGCAGTGAATACCCCGTGAACATCTCCAGCGTCCGGCCTTAGGCGCCAATTGCGATAATTGCCGGTTTCAACTTGACGGAGCCTCTTTACCGGGTGCTTTAAACTGTCGGTGACGCCGGTCACACTGCCTGCATGGCTGACCTGCCCCAGGAAACCTCAGGCCCGGACGGGGCCACTCCGGTGGACGCTCCCGGCACCCCGCCGCCCCTGCCGTCACCGCCCGCCGCGCCGCCTCTCCCCCCGGCCGCCCTCTCGCCCCCGCTGACACCGCCCCTCGACCCGGACGGCGACGACCCCGCGGCCGACCTCGGCGAGGCCACCCTCAGCGACTGGCAGGCCCACCTGGAGACGATGACCGGCGTCGGCTTCCTGACCATCGCCCGCAGGCTCCCGGCGCTCATCACCCAGGCCGTGCGCATGGCCTGGATGGCCAGCCCGCGGGACACCTTCGCCACCATCTCCCTGAGCATGCTCGGCGGCGTGTTCACCGCCTTCGGGCTGCTCGCCACGACCGCCGTGCTCCAGGCCCTGTTCGCGGCCGGCCCCACCCCCGAGCGCGTGCGGGCCGCGCTGCCCGCGCTGCTGCTGGTCGGCGCCGCCGCGACGCTGCGCACCACGCTCCAGGCCGGCGCCGGGTGGGCCCAGGCTCGCCTGGAGCCACAGGTGTCCCGGATCGCCGAGCGGCAGCTCTACGAGCTGACCAGCCAGGTCGACCTCATCCGCTTCGACGACCCCGACTTCCACGACTCGCTCCAGCGGGCCCGCATGCGCGGCGTCTCGATGGTGGACAGCGTGGTCGACTCCGCCATCAACGTGATGACCGCGCTGATCGGCATCGTCGCGGCGGCGGGCGTGCTCGGCATCCTGCACCCGGTGCTGCTGCCGCTGCTGGTGCTCGCCGTCATCCCCGACGCCTGGGCGGCCGTGCGGGCGGCCCGCATGCGGTACACCACGATGTACTCCCTGATCCCGGTCCGCCGCCGCAAGTGGATCCTGGCCGACCTGATGGCCGACAAGGACACCGCGGCCGAGGTGCGCTCGTTCACCATGCGCGGCTTCCTGATCCGCCTGTACGACCGGGTGGCGGGTGCCGAGCAGACCGTCGTGCTGCGGATGGCCAGGCAGCAGACCGTCGCGCGGATCGTCGGCGAGGCCCTCGGCGGGGTCGGCACCGCCATCGTCTACGTCGCGCTCGGCCTGCTGCTCGCCGTCGGCTCGGTGGCGCTGGCCGTGGCCGGCACGGCCGTGCTGGCGATCCGCACCGGGCAGAGCTCGCTGGCCACCCTCATGTACTCCACCAACCGGCTGTACGAGGAGGGGCTCTACTTCACCGACTTCCTGGACTTCTGCGCGCGGGCCCGCGAGCTCATCAGCCACGGCCCCACGGCGGGCGCGCCGTCGTCGTTCCGGCGCATCGACGTGGAGGACGTGACGTTCCACTACCCCGGCAAGGACGAGCCCGTGCTGGACCACGTGTCGATCCACCTCGACCGGGGCGAGGTGGTCGCGCTGGTCGGGGAGAACGGCTCGGGCAAGACGACCCTGTCCAAGATCCTCGCCGGCCTGTACAAACCGGAGAGCGGGCGGGTCCGGTGGGACGACACCGACATCGCCGGCGTCGACCCCGAGTACCTCCGGCGCCACATCGCGGTCATCGCCCAGGACCACACCCGGTGGCCGCTCACCGTGCGGGAGAACATCGCGATGGGCCTGGACAAGGGCGAGGACGCGCTGCGCGCCGCCGCCGAGGTGGCCGGCGCGGACGCGGTCGTCGCCGAGATGCCCCACGGCTACCAGACCCTGCTCGACCGGCGCTTCAAGGACGGCCAGGAGCCCTCGGGCGGCCAGTGGCAGCGCATCGCCGTGGCCCGGGGCTTCTACCGCGACGCCCCGCTGCTCATCTGCGACGAGCCCACCGCCGCGCTCGACGCCCGCGCCGAGCACGCCCTGTTCGAACGCGTCCGCGACCACGCCGGCGGCCGCACCGTCCTGCTCATCACCCACCGCCTGGCCAGCGTCCGCTACGCCGACCGCATCTACGTCCTGGACCACGGCCGCGTCACCGAGCAGGGCACCCACGACGACCTGATGCGCCACGGCGGCATCTACGCCGACCTCTACAGCCTCCAGGCCGCCGCCTACCACCCCGCCGGCGACCCCGCGGACGCCGCCGGCCGCGACCTGGTGCCCTGAGCCCCTGCCGTGCGGCGGTGCGGGCGCCTCAGGCGTCCGCGTCGTCGTGCAGGCGGGCCGTGTCCGGGGCGCAGGTGGTCGCCAGGTCGTTCAGGGCCAGCACGTCGCGGTAGTACCTGATCTTGAACTGTATGGCCGACTGCTTCTCGCGCAGCGAGGCGATCTGGGCCTCGACCGTGCGGTCGTGCTCCTCCAGCACGGCGATGCGGTCCTCGACGGTGTGGTCCCCGGCGCGGACCAGCTTCGCGAAGCGCAACATCTCGGCGATGGGCATGCCGGTGCCGCGCAGGCAGCGCAGCATGCCGAGCCAGCCGATGTCGTCGTCGGTGAACCGCCGCTGGCCCGCGGCGTTGCGCTCGATGGGCGTAAGGAGGCCGATGCGCTCGTAGTACCGCAGAGTGTCCAGGCTGAAGCCGGTCTCCTCCGCGGCCTGTGCGGGTGTGTAGACGCTCACGCCCCGAATCATGACACCTGGAGCGTGCTCCAGGTCAATGTCCTTGACCTGGAGCACGCTCCAGCGTGCAGGGTGTGCCACATGACACCCATCGCACTCGGAACCATTCCCTTCGGAACCACCGTGGACGAGGCGACGTCGTTCGCCATCCTCGACCGTTTCGCCGAGGCGGGCGGCACCATGATCGACACGTCGAACAACTACCCGTTCTGGCACGAGGGCGCCACCGGGCAGGAGAGCGAGACCACGGTCGGCGCGTGGCTGGCCGCCCGGCCCGGCATGCGGGAGCGTGTGGTGCTGAGCACCAAGTGCGGCGCCCGCCCGTCGGTGCCCGGCGACCGCACCCTGGACCGGCCCGAGGGCCTGTCCGCGCCGGTGATCCGCGCGGCCGTCGAGGGCAGCCTGCACCGGCTCGGCACCACCCACGTGGACGTGTACTGGGCCCACATCGAGGACCGCGCCACCCCGCTGGAGGAGCAGGTGGACGCGATGGCGGGCCTGGTCGAGCAAGGCAAGGTCCGGGAGCTCGGCGCGTCCAACCACCCCACCTGGCGGGTGGAGCGCGCCCGTGGCATCGCGCGGGCCGCCGGGCGGCCGGGGTACTCCCTGCTCCAGCTGCGGCACTCCTACCTGCGCCCCCGGCCGGGCGTGCGGCTGCCCGAGGGAGGGCACGTGCAGGCGTCGGAGGAGACGTTCGACTACCTGCGCCGGGAGGGCCTGCGGCTGTGGGCGTACACCACGCTGCTGGCCGGCGCCTACACCCGCGCGGACCGCCCGATCCCGCCCACGTACGACCACCCGGGCACCGAGCGGCGCCTCGCCGCGCTGCGCGGGGTCGCCGCGGACCTCGGCGCCACGCCGAACCAGGTCGTGCTCGCCTGGCTGGCCGCCCAGGGCGTCGTCCCGATCGTCGGCGTCAGCACCCTCGCGCAGCTCGAGGAGGCCGTCGCCGCCGCGGACGTCAAGCTGGACGACGAACTGCGATCCCGCCTGGACGACCCCGCGCTCGCCTGAGCCGCAGGGCGGTCTCACCGGCGCGCACACCGGCGGTGAGCCGCCCGGCGAGAACCACGGCCGGTGGGCCGCCCGGCGAGAGCGAGGGTCGTGGTGACCGGGAGGCGGCCGTCAGCCCGCGGGCAGGTGGTCCGCGAGGTAGCGGCGGAGCAGTCTTTTGCACTCGGCGATCAGATCGGGGTCGCCACCGGGGCGGGTGCGAAAGGCCAGCTTGAGGACGGCGTCGGCCGCCTCCACGGCCACGATCAGGGCCCGGTCCAGGCCGGGCCCCGTCGGCGCGCCCAGCAGGTCGACGACGAGTTCGCGGAGACGGTCGGCCACGATGACGTTGTTCTCCAGCGCGGCGTCCAGCAACCGGTTGGTGCCCTCGATGGGCGGGCCGCCGGGGGTCTGGAAGATCTCGCCGAAGTCGACGATGGCGAAGCCGGGGGTGGTGCGCTTCATCGCCACGAACTCGTCGACGGCCAGCTCGACGGCCTCGGTCCAGTCCGCGATGCCGGCCGCTCCGAAGCGCGCGGTCAGCCGGGCCAGGAACGCGTCGAGGTTGCGTAGCGCCAGCGCGCGGACCAGCCCCTGCTTGTCGGGGAAGAACTGGTAGAACGTGCCGATCGGGACCTCGGCCCGGCGGGCCACCTCTTTGGTGGTCAGCGCCTCGTATCCGACCTCGTCCAGGAGCCGGGCGCATTCGTCCAGCATTCGCTCGACTCGCTCCAGGCTGCGGCGCTGGGCGGGGCGGCGGCGGAGCGTCCCTGCGGAGACGTTGCTCATGCCTCCATCATCCTCCCAACCCCGAGGCGCGCGGCCTAACCTGAGAATTACTCATATAGCCGGAGGGGCGGAATGTTTCTTTGGGGTACGGCCACCGCGTCCTACCAGATCGAAGGCGCGGTGACCGCGGGCGGCCGGGGGCCGTCCGTCTGGGACACCTTCGCCCACGAACCCGGCCGGGTGCGCGACGGGCACACCGGTGACGTCGCCTGCGACCACTACCACCGCTGGCAGGAGGACGTCGAGCTGATGGACGGGCTCGGGGTCGGCTCCTACCGATTCTCCATCGCCTGGCCGAGGATCCAGCCGGACGGCGTGGGCGCGCCCAGCCAGGAGGGACTCGACTTCTACGACCGGCTGGTGGACGGCCTGTGCGCGCGGGGCATCGTGCCCGCGGCGACGCTGTTCCACTGGGATCTGCCCCAGGCGCTCCAGGACCGGGGCGGGTGGATGGCCCGGGACACCGCGGCGCGGCTGGCCGACTACGCCGCGATCGTGGCGGAGCGCCTGGCGGACCGGGTGCCGCTGTGGATCACCCTCAACGAGCCCTTCGTCCACATGGCCCTCGGCCACGCCTTCGGCGCGCACGCGCCCGGCCAGGCCCTCATGCTGGACGCGCTGCCGGTCGGCCACCACCAGCTGCTCGGCCACGGCCTCGCCGCACAGGCACTGCGGGCGCACGGCGCCGAGCGGGTGCTGATCACCAACAACTGCACCCCGGTGTGGGCGGCGTCCGAGTCGGACCAGGACGTGCGGGCCGCCGAGGCGTACGACACCGTTCACAACAGATTGTTCAACGATCCCGTACTTCTTGGGAAATATCCCGATCTGTCGGCGTACGGGGTGACGAACCTGGATGTCGTCCAGGACGGCGACCTGTCGATCATCGCCCAGCCCCTGGACGGCCTCGGCGTCAACTACTACAACCCCACCCGCGTCGCCGCCCCCGCCGGACCCGCCGAGCTGCCGTTCGAGGACGTCGGCATCACCGGCCACCCCACCACCTCCTTCGGCTGGCCCGTGGTCCCCGACGGCCTGCGCGAGCTGCTGACCAGCCTCAGGGCCCGGTACGGCGACGCGCTCCCCCCGGTCTACGTCACCGAGAACGGCTGCTCCCAGCCCGACGACCTCGCCGCGGACGGCACCGTCGACGACCAGGACCGCATCACCTACCTGGACGGCCACATCGGCGCTGTGCGCGCCGCGATGGACCAGGGCGTCGACGTGCGCGGCTACTACGTCTGGTCCCTGCTGGACAACTTCGAGTGGGCCGAGGGCTACACCCAGCGCTTCGGCCTGGTCCACGTGGACTTCGCCACCCAGGAACGCACCCCCAAGGCGTCCTACCACTGGCTCCGCGACCGCCTCGCCGCGCACCCGGAGCCGTGGCCCGCGTCCTAGGACGGCGCCGGGTCAGAACACCGACACGTGCACGTGGTCGTAGTGGTTGGCGGTGGTGCCGCCGCGGTCGGACATGGTGCGCCAGCCGGCGCCGGTGCGGATGTCGTAGTAGCGCTGGCGCCAGATGATGTACATGATGCCCATGGCCCGGCCGTTGTCGATGCACCACTGGGCCAGGGCGTCGCCGCGCGCCTGGGCGGCGGCGTCGGGCAGCTGGCCGCCGGTGCTCATCATGAAGTCGCAGGCGCGGCCCTTGCCGTGCTCGCCCGGGTCCCCGGCGCGCAGGCAGCCCACGCCGAACGGCATGGGGAAGTTCTGCATGATGGTGTTGCGGATGGCGACCATGCGGGAGGTCAGGCCCGAACCGGCGTCGGGGGCCTGGAAGCCGAACTTGCGCAGCAGCGCCTCGACGTTCTTCTTCTTGGCCTGGAGGTCCTTGATCTCGTCCCGGAGGTCGGCGATCTTGGCGTCGGCTTCCTTCTTGGCGGACTTGGAGTCCTTGATCAGCGTGCCGATGCGCTTGATCCGCTGGTTCTTCTCCTCGGCGAGATAGGTGACCGTGGCCACCTGGCCGAGGATGGCGTCCGGGTCACCGCTGTAGGTGAAGACCCGGGGACCGTCCACCGCGCCGGACATGTAGGAGTTGCTGTAGAACTGCGCGACCTCCTGCTGGGCGTCGGCCAGGTCGGACCTCAGGTCGCCGACGCGCTTGCCGGCCTTCTTGGCGGCCTCTTTGGCGTCCTCAAGGCTCTGGATCTGCCCGCGGTAGGCCTTCTGCAGGTCGGAGGCCTGCTTGGTGAGGCGGTTCAGCTTGGCCTGCGGGCTGGGCTCGGCTCCGGCGGGAACGGCGAGCACGAAGAACAGCCCGAGCAGCCCCACCGCCAGTGCGGCCATCCGGCCTGATCGCATCAGCCCTCCCCCACTACGGAACGCCCCGAAACTATAAGAGGTGATCTTCGGAGCCGCCACACGATCGGAAGAACCTATACACCGTTACGCGAACTATCTACCACTTGGCGTAGCCGCCCGAGGCCGGTTTCCGCAGAATTGGGCCCACCAGACTTACCGGGCATCGGACGACGGCTGCGGAACATCGCCGGTCGAACGGCCCGGCGGCGGAGCCCGATCCTATCGAGGAGGATGCTCCCTGGTCTCCCGCTCTTGCCATCCGGGACAGAACATGGTTCTGTCACAGCGAACCGGAGCGACGCTCCCGGCGCCCGCCCGGACCGGCAAGACTGGACAAGCAAGCACTCGGTCACGACAAAGGACCCGGCCCGCCGACCAGGAGGCACGACACATGCTTCAGCACGACCGTCTTTTCATCGGGGGCGACTGGGTGGCGCCCGCGGGCACGGCGACGATCGACGTCGTCTCGCCGCACACCGAGGAACTGGTCGGCCGGGTGCCCGACGGCACCCCCGCCGACATGGACCGCGCGGTGGCCGCCGCGCGCGAGGCGTTCGACAACGGGCCGTGGCCGCGGATGACCATGGCGGAGCGCGCCGGGATCGTCGACAGGCTGGCCGATCTGTACGCCGCCCGCCAGGCCGAGATGGCCGAGCTCATCACGATGGAGATGGGTTCCCCGATCACCTTCTCCCAGCTCGCCCAGGCGCCGCAGCCGCTCGGCATGCTCAAGTACTTCGCCGAGCTCGGGAAGACCTTCGCGGTCGAGGACGAGCGCCCCGGCCTGTTCGGCCCGGTGACGGTGCGCCGCGAGCCGGTCGGCGTGGTCGCCGCCGTGGTGCCGTGGAACGTCCCGCAGTTCGTCATCATGACCAAGCTCGCCCCCGCCCTGATCTCCGGCTGCACGGTCGTGGTCAAGCCCGCCCCGGAGACCCCGCTCGACTCCTACCTGCTCGCCGAGATGGTCAAGGAGGCGGGCATCCCGGACGGCGTCGTCAACATCGTGGCCGCCGGCCGCGAGGCGGGCGAGCACCTGGTGTCCCACCCCGGCGTGGACAAGGTGGCCTTCACCGGCTCCACCGCCGCCGGGCGCCGCATCGCGTCCATCTGCGGCGAGCAGCTCAAGCGGTGCAGCCTGGAGCTCGGCGGCAAGTCCGCGGCGATCATCCTGGACGACTGCGACCTCGGCGCGGCCATGGGCTTCCTGTCCATCGCCTCGCTGATGAACAACGGCCAGGCGTGCGTGGCGCAGACCCGCATCCTGGCCTCCACCTCGCGCTACGACGAGGTGGTGCAGGCCGTGGCCGACATGGTGGCCGGCCAGGCCGTCGGCGACCCGGCCGACCCCGCCACCGGCATCGGGCCCCTGGTGGCGCGGCGCCAGCAGGAGCGGGTCGAGGGCTACATCAAGATCGGCATCGACGAGGGCGCCAAGCCGGTGGTCGGCGGCCTGGACCGTCCGCACGACCGCGGGTGGTACGTCGCGCCGACCGTCTTCGCCGGGGTCTCCAACGACATGCGGATCGCCCGTGAAGAGATCTTCGGCCCGGTGCTCGCGGTGATCCCCTACGAGGACGAGGCCGACGCCGTGCGGATCGCCAACGACAGCGAGTACGGCCTGTCCGGCACGGTCTGGACCGGCGACACCGACCACGGCATGGACGTCGCCCGCCGGGTGCGCACCGGCACCTACGGCGTGAACATGATGAACACCATGGAGCCGTCCTCGCCGTTCGGCGGGTACAAGGCCAGCGGCATCGGCCGCGAGCTCGGCCCCGAGGGCCTGTCCGCCTACCTCGAGTACAAGTCGATCGCACGGCTCGGCTGACCGGCCGGGCGCACGGCCGCCGCCCAGCGCGCCCCCGCGTCGCTGGGCGGCGCCCCCGTCCGCCCTGGACGCGGGAGACCGCCCTGTCACAGGTATCACACCGGCCGCTACGGCACCGGTGGCCCCGGGGCGATCACCCACCTCCGGAGATGTAGACGACTTTTATTCGGAAAAGGTTCGATCCACCACGGTGGAAGTTTCCCGCGCGATCTCCAGCTCCTCGTCCGTCGGCACCACGAGGACGGCCACGGCGGAGTCGTCGGTGGAGACGATCCGCGCGCCGTCGGCCGCCGCGTTGCGCAGGGGGTCCAGCCGGATGCCGAGCGACCCGAGCCCGGCGAGCACCGTGCGCCGGACGAGCGCGGAGTTCTCCCCCACGCCTCCGGTGAAGACGACCATGTCCACCCGGCCGAGGACCGCGTAGTACGCCCCGATGTATTTGCGCAGCCGGTGGCAGTAGACCTCGTAGGCCAGCGTGGCCGCCGGGTCCTCCGCCTGCACGCGCTCGACGACGGCGCGCATGTCGTTGTCGCCGCACAGGCCGAGCAGCCCGGACCGGTGTTCCAGCATCGACTCCACCTCGTCGGGCGACATGCCTGCCCGGATCAGGTGGAAGATCACGGCGGGGTCCACGTCCCCGGAGCGGGTGCCCATGACCAGGCCCTCCAGCGGGGTCATGCCCATGGAGGTGTCCACGCACCGGTCGCCGTGGACGGCCGTGGCGCTCGCGCCGTTGCCGAGGTGCAGCACGATCCCCTTGGCCTCCGGCTTGCGCAGGAGCCGCCTGGCCACCCGGCTGACGTACGCCACGGAGATGCCGTGGAAGCCGTAGCGGCGCACGCCGTACCGCTCGGCGAGCCCGGCGTCGATCGCGTAGGTGCGGGCGGAGGGCGGCATCGTGGCGTGGAAGGCGGTGTCGAAGACCGCGACCTGGGGGAGGTCGGGGCGCAGGCGGCGGGCCACCTCGATGCCGGCGAGGTTGGCGGGGTTGTGCAGCGGGGCGAGGGACGCGATGTCGCACAACTGCTTGAACACGTCGTCATCGATCAGCGTGGGCTCGGTGAACAGCGGCCCGCCGTGCACGACGCGGTGCCCGACGGCGGTCAGCCGCGGCGACTCGATGTCCGCCGCCTCGCCGGCCAGGGCGAGCGCCGCCTCGTGGTCGGGGACGTCCGACCCCGGCTCCCCGATGCGCTCGATCTTGCCCGCCTTCACCCTGGTGGGGCCTGCCATGTCGATGAGCTGGTATTTCACTGACGAGGATCCCGAGTTGATCGCCAGGATCACTGGGTCCACCTCCCGGCCTGGGAATGCGGTGCCTCCACCGCGGGGGCGATGTCGCGGATCGGATAGGGCGGGCAAAAGGTGCTGTCAGGTGGGTGTTTCGCGAGGGAGCGTTTATCCGGCGGCGGGGGCCCGCCGCGGCTGGGCGCCGGAGGCGGGGACGGCGGCCGCCCAGGCGCCGATGCGGTGGATCAACTGGGGGGTGGCGGCGGACTCGGCGTGGCCGAACCCGCGTTCGATCCACAGTTCCTTGGGCTCGCGGGCGTTGTCGAAGAGCTGGTGGGCGTGCTCCAGGGGGAAGAACGCGTCGGCGTCGCCGTGCACGACCAGCAGCGGGGTGGGGGAGATCTTCGCGGCGGCCTCGTACGGCGGGAGCGGCACGGGATCCCACTGGCCGTTGCTGATGCGGGTGCGCTTGGCGACGCGGGCCACCAGGCGGCCCGAGGTGCGCTCGATGGCCCAGTGGACCTGCCGCATGGGCCTGGTGCCCCGGTAGTACCAGCGGGCGGGCCCGCTGACCGCGACCACGGCGTCGGTGCCCCGGTGCAGCGCGGCGTGGCGCACGGCCACGGCGGCGCCCATGGAGAAGCCCACGCTCACCACGCGGGAGTACCCGATGGAGCGGGCGTGCGCGACGGCGGCGTCCATGTCCAGTACCTCGGCGTCCCCCACGGTGGACCGGCCCCCCGACCTGCCGTGCCCGCGGAAGTCGAACGCCAGCACCCCGCCGTAGCCGCTCAGCACGTGCGCGATGCGCCGGGTGGTCTTCTCCCGCCACGAGCCGGTGAAGCCGTGCGCGAGGACGACGCCGAGATCCTCGTGGCCGCGCGAAGGCGTGTGCGCCGCGTCGATCCGGACGCCGTCCTTGGTCATCAGCGTCGCGGGGAAAGCTGTCGCGAGAGGCATGCGTCGAGCTTATGCTCCGCCGTCGCGGCGCACACCGTCCCCTGACCGCCCGCGTGGGCCTCGCCCCTGGCGGCCATCGGGGTGACGCACGCGGCGACGAACGCGACCACCACGACCGCCCACACCGCCAGCCGGCAGCGTTCTCCCATGTACCGCCTGCACGGGAACCGGCCGAGAGGTTCGACGGCCTGGCGCGCGGAGGCGGCGAGATGTGAGATTCCTTCGTCCACCATGTTCGCTGTCTGCCCGAGTCGTACGTCCTTAGTCCCTGACAGGCGAGACCAGAGTGGTTTTTAGGAGATATGTGGTGGTTTGCGAAGTGACGGCACCCGGCGGTAACAGCGATCACCTAAAATGGAGTCTGCCGCGACGTCCGCGGCGGCCTCCACGACCTCAGAGCGAGACCCCATCATGCCTTTGAACAGCCGCGACGACCTGCGGAACATCGCGATCATCGCGCACGTCGACCACGGCAAGACGACACTCGTCGACGCCATGCTGTGGCAATCCGGGGCGTTCCGCGCCAACCAGGACATCGACGAGCGGGTCATGGACTCCAACGACCTCGAACGCGAGAAGGGCATCACCATTCTCGCCAAGAACACCGCCGTCCGTCACGGCGGCATGACACTCAACATCATCGACACCCCGGGCCACGCCGACTTCGGCGGCGAGGTCGAGCGCGGGTTGTCCATGGTCGACGGCGTCGTGCTGCTGGTGGACGCCTCCGAGGGGCCGCTGCCACAGACTCGTTTCGTCCTGCGCAAGGCCCTCGGCGCCAAGATGCCGGTGATCCTGTGCATCAACAAGGTCGACCGCCCCGACTCCCGCATCAAGGAGGTCGTGGACGAGGTCTACGAGTTGTTCATGGACCTCGACGCGACCGAGGAGCAGATCGACTTCCCGATCGTCTACGCCTCGGCCAAGGCGGGCCGCGCGTCGCTGTCGCGCCCGCTGGACGGCGGCATGCCCGACGCGCCGGACCTCGAGCCGCTGTTCGAGACCATCGCGTCCACCATCCCCGCGCCGACCTACGACCCCGTCGCCCCGCTCCAGGCGCACGTCACCAACCTCGACGCCTCCAGCTACCTCGGCCGCATCGCGCTGTGCCGGGTCCACCAGGGCACCATCTCCAAGGGCCAGCAGGTCGCCTGGTGCCGCACCGACGGCACCATCCAGCGGGTCAAGATCAGCGAGCTGCTGATGACCGAGGCGCTGGAGCGCAAGCCCGCCGAATCCGCGGGCCCGGGCGACATCATCGCCATCGCCGGCATCCCGGACATCATGATCGGCGAGACGCTGGCCGACCCCGAGGACCCGCGCCCGCTGCCGCTGATCACGGTGGACGAACCCGCGATCTCGATGACCATCGGCACCAACACCAGCCCGCTGGTGGGCAAGCTGAAGGGCTCCAAGGTCACCGCCCGCATGGTCAAGGACCGCCTCGACAAGGAGCTCGTCGGCAACGTCTCGCTGCGCGTGCTGCCCACCGACCGGCCCGACGCCTGGGAGGTGCAGGGCCGCGGCGAGCTGGCGCTGGCCATCCTGGTCGAGCAGATGCGCCGTGAGGGGTTCGAGCTCACCGTCGGCAAGCCGCAGGTGGTCACCCGCGTCGTCGACGGCGCGGTGCACGAGCCGGTGGAGCGTCTGACCGTCGACGCCCCCGAGGAGTACCTCGGCGCGATCACCCAGCTCCTCGCGGTGCGCAAGGGCCGCATGGAGCACATGACCAACCACGGCACCGGCTGGATCCGCATGGAGTTCGTGGTCCCGGCCCGGGGCCTGATCGGCTTCCGCACCGAGTTCCTCACCGAGACCCGGGGCACCGGCCTGGTGCACCACGTCTTCGAGGCGTACGAGCCGTGGCACGGCGAGCTGCGCACCCGCAACACCGGGTCGCTGGTGGCCGACCGGCCGGGCGTGGTGACCGCGTTCGCCATGCTCAACCTCCAGGAGCGGGGCGCGCTGTTCGTCTCGCCCACCACCGAGGTGTACATGGGCATGATCGTCGGGGAGAACTCCCGGGCCGACGACATGGACGTGAACATCACCAAGGAGAAGAAGCTCACCAACATGCGCTCGTCCACCAGCGAGGAGACCGAGAAGGTCATCCCGCCGCGGGCGCTGTCGCTGGAGCAGGCGCTGGAGTTCTGCCGCGAGGACGAGTGCGTGGAGATCACGCCGCAGACCGTCCGCCTGCGCAAGGTGGTCCTGGACTCCGCCAGCCGCGCCCGCAGCACCGCCCGCGCCAAGCGCGGCTGACCCGGAGGGCGCTGGGCTCCGCTCAGCGCCGCCCGGTCGCGGCCTCCCCGGCGTAACGCTCGCCGGGGACCAGGGGGCGGGTGCCGTAGAGCTCGGAGACGGTGACGAAGGTGTAGCCCTTGGCGCGCAGCTCGCGCAGCAGCGTGGGCACGGCGTCGGCGGTGGTCTTGTGGATGTCGTGCAGCAGCACCACCGAACCCGCCCGCGCGCCGGCCGCGCGCCGGGCCACCAGGGGCGTGTTCCTGTCGCGCCAGTCCATGGTGTCCACGTCCCAGAGGATCTGCGCGAGCCCCTCGCGCTTGGCCTGCCCGGCCACCTTGCCGTCGGTGGCGCCGTACGGCGGGCGGAACAGGCGCATGGTCACGCCGGTGACCGCCCGCACCGCGTCCTGCGTGCGGGCCAGCTGCGTGTGCACGCCGTCCGCCGAGAGGCCGGGGAGCGCGGGGTGGTCCCAGGAGTGGTTGCCGAGCTCGTGGCCCTCGGAGACCATGCGGCGCAGCAGCGGCCCCGTGTGGTCGGTGACCATCTGGCCCACCACGAAGAACGTCGCGCGGGCGTTGTGCGTGGCCAGCATGTCGAGCACCGGCCCGGTGTGGTCGAAGGGCCCGTCGTCGAAGGTCAGCGCCACGCACTTGACCTGCGGGCAGCGGATCGCGCGGGGCGGGGGCGCGACCAGGGGTCTGCGTCCGCGCCAGCCGGGCTGGGCGAGCGTCAGGCGCAGCGCCATCAGCGCGGGGGCGGCGGGCCGCACCGGCGGGGTGGTCCGGACGCGTGAGGCGCCCTCGCGGCGGCTGAGGCCCATCGGCGCCACGACCTGGCCGCACGCCTGGAGTCCCAGGAGCAGCACGAACGACATCGGCAGCGACAGGACGTCTTTCCGGATACTCGCCATCCCCGTGCTCCCCCCGTGTCGCGGCAGGGGTCACGGATAGTGGTCGGCCGCGTCCCCTCGCGGAGTCGCGGTGAGGTCCTCCCACCAGGACGGGACGTTCGCCCGCAACTCCGCATGACGGCGCGCCACTCGAATGGCGCATCCAACCGCATCCGTACCCAAATGCCGCCTTTTACCCACTCCCTCCTGCCAGCGGTAGAAACCATCCTTATAACTGACAACTAGCCCGATCCATACGGAAAGTATTGCTTCATCACATACTTCATAGGCATCGGTCACCCCCAGGCCCACCAGCTCCACGCGGAGCTTCGCGATGGCCGCGCGGGCATCAGTCACGCGCCCACCTCCGCCGGCGGGCCCGCCGATTGGCACGAACTCCTGTCAGTGCTCACATTGGGGGTGTACCCCACATTTACCGGAGTTTTGCCTACAGCCGTAACACATTCCGGCTTATGGCGTCATTGCCCGGCCAGTCACTGGTCAGGGGTCTCCCGGGGTTCGGTGACCACCATGATGAAACGCAACGGCGCGTCACCCTCGTTGGCGTAGCGGTGCGGGCGGTCGGCGCTGAACAGCACCGCCTCGTCGCGGCGGATCACGTGCCGCTTGCCGTAGACCGACAGGCTCAGCTCGCCCTCCAGGATGGTGAGCATCTCGCGGGTGCCCGCCGGGTGCGCGTCGCCGTCGTGGTGCTCCCCCGGCCCAAGGCGCCAGTCCCACAGCTCGAGGATCGCCGGGGCGTCCGACCCGACCAGCAGGCGGGCCGAGCCGCCCTTGTCGCCGCGCCACAGGGTGGCCACGTCGGCCGAGTGGACCACGCGCACCACGGGGGTGTCGGAGACCTCCACCAGGCGGGCCACGGTCACCCCCAGGGCGTCCGCGATGCGGGTCAGCGTGGTGACGCTCGGGTTGGTGCGGCACTGCTCGATCTGGACGAGCATGCCCCGGCTCACCCCCGACCGGGCCGCCAGCGCGTCGAGGGTCAGGCCGCGGTGGGCGCGCTGCGCGCGGACGTTGTTGGCGATGGCCGCCGTGATGGTCTCCGGATCCGCCATGAGTGCAGTGTAGTGAAAAGCAGATGCAATGTAGTGGTCAAATAAAGCACTATATTGTGCTAACAGAACAGTCTGGAGAAGGGTGAGAGCGGATGACGGCCGTCCTGCTGGCGACGACCTGTGCCGTGGTGTACGGCACCGCGGACTTCTTCGGAGGCCTCGCCACCCGTCGCTCCCGCGTACTGGCCGTGGTGCTCCTCACCCAGCTCACCGGCCTGGTGTTCGTGCTGCCGCTCACGCCCCTGCTCCCCGGCGTCATCACCCCTGCCGCCCTCGCCTGGGGCATGGCCGCCGGCCTGGCCGGCGGCGCCGGGGTGATCCTCTTCTACCGCGCCCTGGCCGACGGCGTGATGTCCGTGGTGGCCCCCACCACCGCCACCACCTCGGCGGCACTCCCCGTGGTCTCCGGCCTCCTGATGGGCGAGCGACCCGAGCCCCTGGCCCTCGGCGGCGTGGCCCTGGCCCTGCTCGCGGTGATCCTGGTCAGCCGCACCCCCGGCACCGTCGGCAAGGTACGCCTGCGCCCCGTCCTCCAGGCCCTGGCGTCCGGCATCGGCTTCGGCGCGTTCTTCGTGCTCCTCAAGCAGGTACCCGCCGACGCCGGCGTATGGCCCCTGTTCGGCTCTCGACTTATGTCCGTGCTCCTGGTGGTGGTCCTCGCCCTCGCCACCCACCGCACCCTCCGCCCCGGCAAGGGCAGCCTGCCCGTGATCGTGGCCGCGGGCATCCTGGACATGGCGGCCAACGTCCTGTTCCTCCTGGCCGCCCAGCGCGGAATGCTGGTACTGGTCTCGGTCCTGGCCTCCCTCTACCCGGCCAGCACCCTCCTGCTGGCCCGCTACGTCCTCGGGGAACGCCTGAATCCCGTCCAGGCGACCGGCGTGGCCCTGGCCCTGGGCGCGGTGACCCTGATCGCGGGAGCCTGAAGCCCCTCAACAATCACGAACTCCGTCACCCGCCCGGGAACCCGCTCCATCGGCGTGAAAAAGCTCTGGGGCCGCCCCTCGCGGGGCGGCCCCAGAGGGTGGGCTCGGGGGTCAGGCGGCCTGGAACTCGGGGGAGGGGCGGAGGGCGCCTTCCTGGTGGGCGTAGTCCTCCAGGAGGGTGCGGAGCTGGCGGCGGCCCCGGTGCAGGCGGGACATCACGGTGCCGATGGGGGTGCCCATTCGCTCGGCGATCTCCTTGTAGGCGAAGCCCTCGATGTCGGCCAGGTAGACCGCCACGCGGAAGTCTTCGGGGAGGGAGCGGAGGGCGTTCATCACGACGCTGTCCGGCAGCTGCTCCAGGGCCTCGGTCTCGGCCGAGCGGAGGCCGGTGGAGGAGTGGGACTCGGCGGCGGCCAGCTGCCAGTCCTCGATGTCCTCGGCGGTGGAGAGCTTCGGGGAGCGCTGCTTCTTGCGGTAGTCGTTGATGAAGTTGTTGGTGAGGATCCGGTGCAGCCAGGCGCGCAGGTTGGTGCCGGGGCGGAACTGGTGGTACGAGGTGAAGGCCTTGGCGACGGTCTCCTGGACGAGGTCCTCGGCGTCGGCGGAGTTGCGGGTGAGTCGCATGGCGGACGCGTACAGCTGGCTCGTCACGGGCATGACGTCACGCTCGAACCACGCCTGCCGCTGCTGCTCTGTCATAGAGATCATCTCATCCCCCTCATCCTGCCTTGCCCCCGCTACCCATCCGGCATGAACCCATGCAGGGTCGGTAACCGCTTTACTCCATCTGACGGCTGATGCCATGCTCATGGTTCACCCATAAGGGCCACGTTAAGGGTTTCAGCTGGTCAGAAGGCCCCTGGAAGCGATTAGGCCCGGGGTGGCGTTGTCACACCTCAGGCCGGACAAGTCCCACTACAATAACAGATAACGCTCAAATTTGTGGAAATGTGACTAAGGTCACACAGAACGGACATACGTGGAGCTTGGCGGCATGATACAGGCGGACCGGCACGATCCCACGACCCGCGCCTGGGTGGCCGAAGCCATCAGGCGGGTGGAGGCCGACGCCAACCGCAGCTGCGACACCCACCTCCACGTCTTCCCGCTCCCGCAGCGCTGGGGCATCGACCTCTACCTCAAGGACGAGTCCGTCCACCCCACCGGCTCGCTCAAGCACCGCCTCGCCCGTTCACTGTTCCTGTACGGCCTGGCCAACGGCTGGATCGGGCCCGCCACCACCGTGATCGAGGCGTCCAGCGGATCCACCGCGGTCAGCGAGGCGTACTTCGCCCGCATGCTCGACCTGCCGTTCGTGGCGGTGATGCCCGCGTCCACCTCGCCGGAGAAGATCGCGCTCATCGAGTTCTACGGCGGCAAGTGCCGTCTGGTGGACGACCCGTCGGCGATCTACGAGGAGTCGCGGCGGCTGGCCGAGGAGACCGGCGGCCACTTCATGGATCAGTTCACCTACGCCGAGCGGGCCACCGACTGGCGGGGCAACAACAACATCGCCGAGAGCATCTACCAGCAGATGACGCTGGAACGCCACCCCGAGCCGTCCTGGATCGTCGTCGGCGCCGGCACCGGCGGCACCTCCGCCACCATCGGCCGCTACATCCGCTACCGCCGCCACGCCACCCGTCTCGCCGTCGTCGACCCCGAGGGCTCCGCCTTCTACCCCTCCTGGGTCACCGGCGACCCGGCCCCCGCCCGCGGCTCCCGCATCGAGGGCATCGGCCGCCCCCGCGTGGAGCCGTCCTTCCTCCCCACGGTCATCGACCGCATGATCCAGGTCCCCGACGCCGAGTCGATCGCCGCCATGCGGTGGGTCCACGAGGTCACCGGCCGCCACGTGGGCGGCTCCACCGGCACCAACGTCGCCGCCGCCGCCCGCCTCATCCAGGAGATGCGCGCCCACGGCCGGCAGGGCAGCGTCGTCACCCTGATCTGCGACGGCGGCGACCGCTACCACCACACCTACGGCGACGACTCCTGGCTGGCGAGCCAGGACATCGACATCACCGCCCCGCTCGCCGCCCTGCGCGCCTTCCCGACGAGCTGACGCCCCCTGGTCGGCACGGAGCCACCCCAGGGACGCCTGCCCACACGCACCCCCGGCTGCTGCGCCGCCGCCTTGGACGTCAGTCGCCCAGGATGGCGTCCACGAAGACCTCGGGGTCGAACGGGGCCAGGTCGTCCGGGCCCTCGCCCAGGCCGACGAGTTTCACCGGGACGCCGAGCTCGCGCTGCACCGAGATCACGATGCCGCCCTTGGCGGTGCCGTCGAGTTTGGTGAGCACGATGCCGGTGACGTTGACGGCCTCGGCGAAGACCTGGGCCTGGCGCATGCCGTTCTGACCGGTGGTGGCGTCGAGGACCAGCAGGACCTCGTCGACCGTGGCCTTCTTCTCGATGACGCGCTTGACCTTGCCGAGCTCGTCCATCAGGCCGGTCTTGGTGTGGAGGCGGCCGGCGGTGTCGACGATGACGGTGTCGACCTTGTCGGCGATGCCCTTGCTGACGGCGTCGAACGCCACCGAGGCGGGGTCGGCGCCCTCGTCCTTGCGGACGACCTCGGCGCCCACCCGATCGCCCCAGGTCTGGAGCTGGTCGGCGGCGGCGGCACGGAAGGTGTCGGCGGCGCCGAGCAGCACCCTCTGGCCGTCGCCGATCAGGGCGCGGGCGAGCTTGCCGGTGGTGGTGGTCTTGCCGGTGCCGTTGACGCCGACCACCAGGACGACGGCGGGGCGCTCGCCGTGAGGGGCGGTGTGCAGGGTGCGGTCGAGGTCGGCCCCGACCAGGATGAGCAGCTGCTCGCGCAGGAGCTTGCGCACCTCGTCGTGGCTCCGGGAGCCGAGCACCTTGACCTTGGTACGCAGTTCCCCGGTCATCGCCTGGGTGGGCGTGACCCCGACGTCCGCGGTGATCAGGGTGTCCTCGATCTCGTCCCAGGCGGCGTCGTCCAGGCGGTCACGGGACAGCAGGTCGAGCAGGCCCCGGCCGAGCGAGCTCTGCGAACGGGCCAGCCGGGCGCGCAGCCGGACCATGCGGCCCGCCGACGGCGGCGGGATCTCGATGACCGGCGCGGGCGGCGCCACCGGCTCGACCGGTTTGGCGGGTGGCGGGATGGTGGTCGTCGCCGCTTCGTCCTCGACGACACCGGCCGGTGCGCCGCCCTCTCCGGTGAGGTCCGGCGCGCGCGGCGGCGTGACCGGCGGAGCCTCCCGGCCGCGCGGCCGGAACAGCAGAAGCATGCCTCCGACCGCGAACACCGCGATCAAGACGACGATCAGGATGATGCCGATATACCCGTCCACGGACGTCAGTTTCCCAGACGACCGCCCATGGTCACGCCCCGGCCCGCTGTCCTTGTGGACAACCCGATGATGTTTCCCGGTGGACGGGCCCCCGCGCGGGAGGCGTCAGGCGGTCTCGCGGTCACGCATGCGCTGGCTGACGACCTGGGTGACGCCGTCGCCGCGCATGCTCACGCCGTACAGCGCGTCGGCGATCTCCATGGTGCGCTTCTGGTGGGTGATGACGATGAGCTGGGAGCTCTGGCGCAGCTCCTCGAAGAGGGTGAGGAGGCGCTGGGTGTTGGTGTCGTCCAGCGCGGCCTCGACCTCGTCCATGACGTAGAAGGGCGACGGGCGGGCCTTGAAGATGGAGATGAGGAACGCCACCGCGGTCAGGGAGCGCTCGCCGCCGGACAGCAGCGAGAGGCGCTTCACCTTCTTGCCGGGCGGGCGGGCCTCGACGTCCACGCCGGTGGTCAGCATGTCGGACGGGTCGGTGAGCACCAGGCGGCCCTCGCCGCCGGGGAACACCCGGGTGAAGATCGTCTCGAACTCGCGGGCGACGTCCTCGTAGGCGGCCGTGAAGACCTGCTCCACCCGCTCGTCGACCTCCTTGACCACGGTCAGCAGGTCGCGGCGGGTCTTGCGCAGGTCCTCCAGCTGGGAGTTCAGGAAGGTGTGCCGTTCCTCCAGCGCCGCGTACTCCTCCAGCGCCAGGGGGTTCACCTTGCCGAGCTGGGTCATCTGCCGGTCCGCCGCCCTGGCCCGCTTCTCCTGCTCCTCGCGGACGTACGGCACCGGGTCGCCCTCGGCGAGCGGCACGGGCTGGTCGGGGCCGTACTCGCGGATCAGCGCCTCGGTCTCGACGCCGTACTCTTCGAGGGCCCTGGTCTCCATCTGCTCCAGGCGCATCCGCCGCTCGGTGCGGGCCACCTCGTTGCCGTGCGCCCGGTTGACCAGGCGGTCCAGCTCGGTGGACAGCTCGCGGACCCGTACCCGCACCGCCTTGAGCTCGGTGTCGATCTCGCCGCGCGCCGTCTCGGCCTCGGCCCGCTCGCTCTCGGCCAGGCGGAGCGAGTAGTCCAGCGCGCCGAGGGCCCGCTTGGCGCCACGCAGCACCGCCTCGGCGACCTCGGCCTGCGCCCGGCGCCTGGCCCGCAGCGCGGCGGCGCCTGCCCGCTCCTCGCGCTCGCGGCGCGCGGCCCGCGTGAGCTGCTCGGCGCGGCCCGCGATGCCCCGCACCCGCTCCTCGGCGGTGCGGACGGCCAGGCGGGCCTCCATCTCGGCCTGCCGGGTCACCGCGCACGCGGTGGCGAGCGTGTCGCGGGTCTCGGTGGTGGGCTCGGCGGTCAGTTCGTCGGCGTACTCGGCCTCGGCGAGGCTTTCCTCGAGCTCGGTCACCCCGGCCAGGTGGCGGTCGCGCGCCTCGCGGGCCGCGGTGACGCTCGCGGCCAGGCGCTCGCACTCGTCCCTGGCGGCCCGGGCCGCCGCGTCCAGCTGGGCCAGCCGCCGGGCCGCGACCGCGACCCGCTGGTCGGCCTCGCGCTGCCGCCCGCGCACGGCGTCCAGGGATCCCTGGGCGGTGTTCACCCCGGCCTGGGCGGCGTCGGCGGCCGTGCGCGCCTGGGCGGCGTGGGCCTGGGCGGCCTCCACGGCGGCCTGCGCGACATGCTCGGCCTCGGCCGCCAGCGCCATCGCGCCGGTGGTGCGCCCGGCGGCGAGGCGGGCCTCCTCGAGGCCGGCGGACGCCTGGTCCAGCGCCGCGCGGACCTGGAGCACCGAGGTGACGCTCCCCGAGCCGCCCTGGGCGTGGTACGCGCCCACCAGGTCGCCGGTCCAGGTGACCGCGCGCAGGTCGGGACGCTCCTCCACCAGCTTGCGGGCCACCGCCACGTCGTCCGCGACGACCACGCCGTACAACAGGGTGTCCACGGCCGCCCGGAAGGGGTCGGCCACCTCCACCAGGTCGGCGGCCCAGCGGGCGCCGTCCACCGGGGCGGGCCTCGGCACGGCGGCGTCGGAGGCGACGACGAGGGACGCGCGCCCGGAATCGTCGGCGCGCAGCAGCTCGACCGCGTCGACCACCGTGGACAGCGACTCGACCGCGACCGCCTCGGCGGCGGCGCCGAGCACCGCCGCGACCGCGGCCTCGGCCCCGGCCTGGACGGTCATCATCGCCGCCAGCGGGCCGAGCACGCCGGCCAGCCCGGCCGCCAGCAGGGCCGCGCCGCCGTCCGCGCCGCTCGACAGGCTCATCTCAAGGGCGTCGCGCCTGGCCTCCAGCGCGGCGACCGCCCGCTGCGCCTCCTGGTCGGCCGTGCGCGCCGTGCCGACGGCCGTCCGCGCCTCGGCGAGTGCCCTGCGCGGGCCCTCGGCGGCGGCCCTGGCCTCGTCGGCGACGGCTCTGGCCTCGTCGACCGCGGCCCTGGCCTCGTCGAGGCCGGCCTGCGCGCGGGCCAGCTCGGCGGCGAGCTCGGGGTCGGCGGCGGGCTCGGCCAGCTCCAGCTCGTCGTGTTCCTCCTGGGCGCGGGCGCTGCGCTGCCCGGCCTCGTCCAGGGCCTTGGTGAGGCGGCCGATCTCTTCCTCGGCCGCCCTGGCGCGCCCGCGCACCGTGGCGACCTCGCCGCGCAGCCGGGCCAGGCCCTCGCGGCGGTCCGCCGCGGCCCGGGCGGCGGCGGCCAGGCGACGTTCCTCGGTCTCCAGCGAGCCCTCGGCCTCGGTGCGCCGCCACACCGCCTGTTCCAGGATCTCTTCGGCGACGTCCAGCTCGCCCTTGAGCGCCTGCTCGCGCTCGCGCACCTCGGCGGCCTCGCGCTCGTAGTCCTCCGGGTCGCGCCCGCGCCGCTCGATGGTGGCGGCCTCCATGGCGTGCCGGTGGCGCTCGGCGGCCAGGGTCTCGACGCTGTGCAGGCGTTCCTTCAGCCCGGCCAGGCGGTAGTAGGTCTCCTGGGCCGTGGCCAGGCGCGGCTGCGCGGTGGCCTCGGCCGCCTCCAGCTCCGCCTCCCTGGCCTGGCCCTGCGCGAGCTCGGTCTCGACCTGGGCGCGCCGGGCGAGGACGGCCGTCTCGTCGGCGGCCTCCTTGTCCAGGTGGTCGCGCAGGCGCACGACGTCGTCGGCCAGCAGGCGCAGCCGGGCGTCGCGCAGGTCGGCCTGGATCACGGCCGCCTTCCTGGCGATCTCGGCCTGGCGGCCGAGGGGCTTGAGCTGGCGCCGGAGTTCGTTGGCGAGGTCCTGGACGCGGGTGAGGTTGGCCTGCATGGCGTCGAGCTTGCGCAGCGCCTTCTCTTTGCGCTTGCGGTGCTTGAGTACGCCCGCGGCCTCCTCGATGAACGCCCGGCGCTCCTCGGGGCCCGCGTGCAGCACGGTGTCGAGCTGGCCCTGGCCGACGATCACGTGCATCTCGCGGCCGATGCCGGAGTCCGACAGCAGCTCCTGGATGTCCAGCAGGCGGCAGGTGTCGCCGTTGATGGCGTACTCGCTCTGGCCTGATCGGAACATCAGCCGGCTGATGGTGACCTCGGTGTAGTCGATCGGCAGGGCGCCGTCGGTGTTGTCGATGGTCAGCGTCACCTCGGCCCGGCCGAGCGGGGGCCGGGAGGAGGTGCCGGCGAAGATGACGTCCTCCATCTTGCCGCCGCGCAGGGACTTGGCGCTGTGCTCGCCCATGACCCAGGCGAGGGCGTCCACGACGTTGGACTTGCCCGAGCCGTTGGGGCCGACCACGCAGGTGATGCCGGGCTCGAACCGCAGGGCGGTGGCCGAGGCGAAGGATTTGAAGCCGCGCAGGGTGAGGTTCTTGAGGTACAACCCGCCGCCTCCCCCTCTGCCGGGCGACCGCCGTTCCGGGCGATCCCTGCGGGGCAGACTATCGGCTCACGGCTTCCCGGGCGGCCAACCGGCGGCGCAGTGCCAGGAAAACATGACGATCATCGCCGTGGAGGGTTGAAACCGGGCGGATCCGGGTACCTGCGGAGCGACAAATGACTAGGGACGCCTTTGCGGGGCGTCCCTGACACGTTGTACTGCCGTACCGACCTCAGGTGAGGGCCGGCTCGCGATCTTGCAAACGCGAGAACGCCTCATCGCGCGACTGCGCGGCGAGAGCGTCGTTCTGCGCCTGGAGCCTGGTGAGCTCTGCCTCCAGATCCCGGATTCGCTGCTGGAGACGGCGCATTTCCGAGACCATTCGAGGGTCAAGACCGCCGACGTGGCCGAGTAGAGCCTTCGCCATGGTTAAGGGTCCTCCACGCTGAGTGACCAAACTGGTTCGCGCACTTCTTGCCGCGGGAGGGGTGCGCGTGTTTCCTCTCAAGAGTCGCACTGGCGATGGAGGCGGTCAAGTTGAACGCTCCCCATGAATGCACCAATGGGCACTCCCGACATGTAAATATACCGCATTTGTGGGGTTTTAGGGAAGCGGCTACCGCTCGACAAATCCGCCAAAACCTCCACGGGCCTGCGACCAGCGCTCCACGACGGTGTCCACCCGCCCAGGGGTGGCACCCCCTCTGAGCAGGGCGAGGAGCCGTTCGCAGGCCTCCCGCGGCCCCTCGGCGACGACCTCCACCCGGCCGTCCGCGAGGTTGGACGCCGCGCCCACCAGGCCGAGTTCCAGCGCCCGCGCCCGCGTCCACCAGCGGAAACCCACCCCCTGCACCCGGCCGCGCACCCACGCGTTGAGCCGGACCTGCCCGGTGGGTCCCATCATGCGCGGACCCGGGGTTGACAACGAGGGCAACTGTAGGAGGACCTGTTCATGAAGGCCTCGCGCAGCACCGGGGCGCCGCACCGGCCGCACGGCTCGCCCTCGCGTCCGTAAACGTTCAGCGAGCGGTCGAAATACCCGCTCTCACCGTTCACGTTGACGTAGAGGCTGTCGAACGACGTGCCGCCCTGGCCGAGCGCCTCCCCCATCACCGCGCGCACCGCCGCCAGCAGCTCGTCGACCTTGGCCCGGCCGAGCGACCGGGTGGGCACGCCGCCGTGCAGGCCGGCCCGCCAGAGCGCCTCGTCGGCGTAGATGTTGCCGACACCGCTGATCAGCGACTGGTCGAGCAGGGCGCGCTTGATCTCGGTCTGCCGGGCGGCCAGGCGCAGCGCGAACACCTCGTCGTCGAACACGTCCTCGAACGGATCGGCGGCGATGTGCGCGATCGGCTCGGGCACCGGGCGCCCGCCGTAAAGCTTCGAGGGCACCAGCGGCGCCACCAGCAGGTGCCCGAACGTGCGCTGATCGACGAACCGCAGCTCACCGCCGGCGTCGGTGAAGCCCAACCGGACCCGCAGATGCTTCTCCGCCGGGGAGTCCGGCCCGATGACAAGGAGCTGGCCGCTCATCCCGAGGTGCGCCAGCAGCGCGTCCCCGCCCGCCTCCGACTCGCCGAGCGGCATCCACAGGTATTTGCCGCGGCGCTCCGCCGAGCGGATCATGCGTCCCTTCAGGCGGGCCGCGAACTCGGCCGGGCCCGGCACATGCCTGCGGACCGCACGCGAGTGCAACACCTCGGCGCCGGTGACGGTGCGACCCGCCACCCAGCGCGACAGGCCGTCACGGACGACCTCTACCTCCGGCAACTCGGGCATGGCGTCAGGTGGTCGCCTTCTCCAGGCTCTCGTCGGCGTCGCGGCGGGCGCGGATCGCGTTCCACGCGGCCTCCGCGGCCTGCTGCTCGGCCTCTTTCTTGCTGCGGCCGGCACCCGAGCCGTACTCCTGGCCGCCGACGCGCACCACCGCGGTGAACGACTTGGCGTGGTCGGGCCCGCTCTCGTCCACGTGGTACTCGGGGACGCCCAGCATCTCCGACGCGGTCAGCTCCTGCAGGGAGGTCTTCCAGTCCAGGCCGGCGCCGAGCGAGGCCGAACGCTTGATCAGCGGGTCGAACAGCAGGTGGACCACGCGGAACGCCTCGTCCAGCCCCTTGTCGACGTACACCGCGCCGATCAGCGCCTCCAGGGTGTCGGCGAGGATCGACGACTTGTCCCTGCCGCCGGTGCCCTCCTCGCCCCGGCCGAGCCGCATGAAGCGGCCGAGACCGAGGGCGCGGGCCACGTCGGCGAGCGCGCGCATGTTGACCACCGCCGCGCGGAGCTTGGCCAGCTGGCCCTCCGGCAGGTCGGGGTGGCCGCGGAACAGGGTGTCGGTGACCACCAGGCCCAGCACCGAGTCGCCGAGGAACTCCAGGCGCTCGTTGGTGGGCAGGCCACCGTTCTCGTAAGCGTAGGAGCGGTGGGTCAGCGCCCGCTCCAGCAGATCTTCGTTCAGCTGGACGCCCAGCTCGCGGTCGAGTTCGTCTTTCGCGATCTCCACAGCGATCGGCTTACCACCTGCGGCCACGTCTCCTCCTCGGACGGAATCTCCGGCCGTCACGCAGCACTACCACGTCACGACCATGGTCGCGATGGCGGATGGAACACGGGCCCGAAAACGTGGTGGACGCCGGGAGATTGCGGCAGCCCCGGCGCCCACCACGGCCGCGGGCGAACCGCCACCGCACGCCTTCGACGGGGTCGGTCTTCCCGGCCGGACGCGCCTCGCATCCGGCCGGATCACCGGCCGATCGAGGGCGTCAGGCCGACGGCTCGATGACCTGACGGCGGTTGTAGGTGCCGCAGGTCGGGCAGGCGATGTGCGGCAGCTTCGGCGAGCGGCACTGGTTGCACTTCACGAGCACGGGCGCGGTGGTCTTCCACTGCGCGCGGCGGGAGCGGGTGTTGCTCCGCGACATCTTCCGCTTCGGGACGGCCACGTCAACCCTCCTGGTCCTTGGTGTTCGATTCGGTTCTAAGGCCCTGCAACGCCGCCCAGCGGGCGTCGGTCAAGTCGTGCCTGTGGTCCGGGCCGGCTTCCGCCAGCTTCGTCCCGCATTCCACGCACAACCCGGGGCAGTCTTCACCGCACACCGGGCTGAGCGGCAGTGCGAGCACCACCGCGTCGCGGAAGATCGGCTCAAGATCGAGGAGTTCACCGTCGAGGAGTGAGTCGTCCTCGGCGGCGTCTTCCGCCGAGTAGAAGTAGAGCTCCTGGAAACCGACCTCGATCTCCGAGGTCAGCGGATCCAGGCAACGCGAGCACTCGCCGCTGAGCGGAGCCCGCGCCGTGCCCGTGACGAGCACGCCCTCCATCACTGCCTCAAGCCGGATGTCCAGCTCGATATCGGCACCTTCTGGGACGCCGATCATGTCCACAGAGAGATTCACCGGAGCCGGGAGCACAGGAGAGAGCCGCCGCATGGACCCCGGCCGCCGGCCCAGATCATGGGTGGAGATAACCCAGGGGGCTCGGGGGTCGAGGCTGTGCAGCGTCTTCCTGCTCTCATGAGGCATGGCGAATCACCGCCGTCGTACAAGGCCGAATAGAAACAATACCAGGACTCAGCCGCGCAACCGCTCGACCAGCATCCGTCGTACCAGATCGGGCACCAGGCCCGACACGTCGCCACCGTACCTGGCGATCTCCTTCAGCCTGCTCGACGACAGGAAGGAGTACTCGGGGTTGGTCGACATGAAGAGCGTCTCCACGCCGGACATGCGGTAGTTGAGCTGCGCCATCTGCAACTCGTAGTCGAAGTCGCTGACCGCGCGCAGCCCTTTGACGATCGCCGGGATCCCCTGCTGCTTGCAGAAGTCGACCAGCAGCCCGTGGAACTTCTCCACGCGCACGTTGCCGTACTCCAGGGTGACCGTCTGCAACGTCTCGACCCGCTCGTCGACCGTGAACAGGCTCTTCTTCTCGACATTGATCAGCACCGCGACGACGACCTCGTCGTACAACCGAGACGTCCGCCCGATGATGTCCAGATGACCATTGGTCACAGGGTCAAACGACCCCGGACAAACAACCCGCCGCAAGTCCTACCCCCACCATCCCAAGCTTCCCGGCGCCGCGACCGTACCAAACACTAGCTTCCCCCCACCCACCCCTCCCCCTTCCCCCACCCTCACTGTCCCCCCACCTACCCATCCACCCCCCACACTGTGCCCCCGCCCACCCAATCCGTCACCCACCCACCCCAAACCGTCACCCCCGCGCGCGATCCGGCCCGGGGGCGGTGGGGACTCGGCCATGCAGCGAGCCCGTCACCCCCGCGCGCGATCCGGCCCCAAGCCCTCCATCCCCGCCCCCCACGTGATCGGCCCCAAGCCCAGGGGCCTCACCCCACCCGCCCCCCACCCGGCCCAAGCCCCCCACCCCGGGCCGCCCACCGCGCGCATCCGTAGTCCTCGCTCACTCCCCCGGCGCCGGTACGGCGGAACGTGGTACGGCGAATCCGGCGCCCGCCGTACGGCGAACAACCCGGCGTGTGCGCGGCGCCGGTGAAACGGTCCTCGCGGGAGGCCGCGCTTCGCGCGGAAGGCGCAAGGGCTGTTCTCATGCGGGGGACACCCCCGCACCTCCGGGTCCTGCCGGGCTCATGGTGCTCCACTGCGACGCGTTCCGCCGGGCCGGTGTCCCGCCGTACGAGGGCGCCGTGTTCGCCGTTCAC
Source organism: Sphaerisporangium aureirubrum (assembly GCF_042658925.1). Classification (NCBI taxonomy): domain Bacteria; kingdom Bacillati; phylum Actinomycetota; class Actinomycetes; order Streptosporangiales; family Streptosporangiaceae; genus Sphaerisporangium; species Sphaerisporangium aureirubrum. The sequence continues at coordinate 36,373 of NZ_JBHSRF010000014.1, read as the reverse complement.
CCTCCCGCCGACCCGGCGCCGGAAGACGAACCGGACGAGGCGACGGGGCTCCGGCGGCGCCGCTTTACGACGGGAAGCCCGTCGTGTGTGCGGGGTCGGTGAAATGGTCCTCGCGGAGGGGCGCGCTTCGCGCGGAAGGCGCGCGAGGGCTGATCTCATACGGGGGACACCCCCGCACCCCCGAGTCCTGCCGGGCCCATAGTGCTCCACCGCGACCCCTTGGCACGCCGAGACGCTGACCGCCTTCAAGTGGACCGTGAAGACCGAGGAACGGCCTCGTCTTCGGCTATGAGGCACTATCGCCTGCTGGATCACGCCGGTGCTGGTCGGCGAGAAGTCCGGCGGCGACGGCTACGGCGTGGGCTTCGACGAGAGGCTGCCCGTCCGCGACAAGGCCGGCATCGACGCGGCCCTCACGGTCCAGCTTGGGTGTCCCGCCGTACAGCGGCGCCGAATTCGCCGTACCACGTCCCGCCGACTCGGCGCCGGTAAGACGAACCCGGACGAGGCAACGGCTTCGGTGGGACGGGGAGGACGCCGCAGGGCAACGGGCTCCGTGGGGCAAGGACGCCACGGAGCAACGAGCTTCATTGAGGCGGGGAGCAGGCCACGGCGCGAGGAGCAGGCCACGGCGCGAGGAGCAGGCCACGGCGCGAGGAGCAGGCCACGGCGCGAGGAGCAGGCCACGGGGCGACGGGCTTCGGCTGCGCCGGGGCTCCCGCGGCTTCACCGCCGACGGCACCGGCTCCCATTGGTGGCGGCGCCGTATGGGGGGTCGGGCTCGCCTTCTACACCGCGCGGGCGTACCAAACGGCCGCTTCTCCGTACCGGCGGACCTTCTCCGGCTCGTACCCCGGGGGCCACTCGAGATCCGCCCCCCGGGACTCCCGCTCCACCGCGACCAGCGCGTCCTCAGCCAGCCACCCATTGGTGACCAGGAGCCCCAGAACCCGCCGCACGGCCTCATCCCCCACCGCGTACGGCGGATCCGCGAACACGAAGTCGTACGGCTCGTCGCAGGGGCCCCCCACCACCCGCTCGACCTTGTCGAGGACCACGACCGCCCCGTCCAGCCCCAGTGTCCCCACGTTCCCCCGTATCGTCCGTGCCGCCCGTGCGTCCGACTCCACCAGCAGCGCGTGCGAAGCCCCCCGGGACAACGCTTCCAGCCCCACCGCCCCCGACCCCGCGTACAGATCGAGCACCCGAGCCCCGTCCAACTCTCCGAACAGGGATCCGACGGTGGAGAACACCCCCTCCCGGGCACGATCACTCGTAGGACGAGTCCCCCGACCCGGCGGCACCGCGATCCGCCGCCCTCCCGCACTCCCCGCAATGACCCGGCTCACCCACCCATTCTTACCGCCCCGCCCCCCAGGCCGATCCGCCGTCCGCCAGAGTCAAGAGTCCCCAAGTGTCGGCGACGAATGAGCAAGGGTCGTTCCCCCCGCCCGCCCGAACCCACATGATGAGTTCTGCGGCCTTCATGGTGACCCAGGGGAAGGCCGACCGGCGTGATCGTGAGCCCTTCCGCGCGCCGGTGCCCTCGGCACCTGACCCGAGGGTGGGCCCAGCCAGGGACGGCATTCGGGGGGAGGCCGTCCCAAGGCTGGGCCCTGGGTCATTTACCCCCGACACCCGGCCGGGCCTGGCGCGACCCGACGGGCATGGACCGAGCCAACGGGCATGGACCGAGCCGACGGGCATGGACCGAGCCGACGAGCGTGAATCGAGCCGGTGGGCGGGCACCGCATCGCGGCGAACGGAACGCAGCACGGTGAGCCCGGCCCCGCAGTACTAGTTCACCATGCCCAACCACTTCGGGCTCTCCCACGAGCGCCTGACCTGGAACACCACCGGCTTGACCGCATTCCTCTACGGCAGGCCCCGGAGATGCGGGGATGTCCCCCGCACGAAACAGCCCTCGCGCGCCTTCCGCGCGAAGCGCGCCCCTCCGCGAGGAGCATTTCATCGGCCCCGCATACACGACGGGCTTCCCGCCGTAAGGCGGCGCCGCCGGAGCCCCGTCGCCTGGTCCGGTTCGTCTTCCGGCGCCGGGTCGGCGGGAGGGTGAACGGCGAACACGGCGCCCTCGTACGGCGGGACAGCCCTACGGAACGCCTCGCGGTGGAGCACCATGAGCCCGGCAGGACCCCGGGGGCGCGGGGGTGTCCCCCGCATGAGCACAGCCCTCGCGCCTCCCGCGCGAAGCGCGCCCCTCCACGAGGACCACTTCATCGGCCCCGCATACACGACGGGCTTCCCGCCGTAAGGCGGCGCCGCCGGAGCCCCGTCGCCTGGTCCGGTTCGTCTTCCGGCGCCGGGTCGGCGGGAGGGTGGACGGCGAACACGGCGCCGTCGTACGGCGGGACACCGGCCCTACGGAACGCGTCGCGGTGGAGCACCATGAGCCCGGCAGGACCCGGGGGCGCGGGGGTGTCCCCCGCATGAGCACAGCCCTTGCGCCTTCCGCGCGAAGCGCGCCCCCTCGCGAGGACCATTTCACCGGCGCCGCACACACGACGGGTTGTCCGCCGTACGGCGGCGCCGGATTCGCCGCGCCACGACCCGCCGTATCGGCGCCGGAAGGACAGTCCGCTGTGCGTGCCGATCACGGTGGTGTGGCGGGACCGCAGGGCGGGGGGTCGGGGGTCAGGTTTTTTCTAGGTAGTCGGCGCGGGAGTCGTCTAGGAGGCGGGTTATTTCGGCTTTTAGGTGGGGGTGGGTGGTTAGGTGGGGGTCGGTGGTCAGGAGGGTGGTGGCTTCGTCTCGGGCCTGGTGGATTACCTCCTCGTCGCGGAGGAGTTGGAGCATTTTCAGGGAGGAGCGGCGGCCTGACTGGGCGGCGCCGAGGACGTCGCCTTCGCGGCGTTGTTCCAGGTCCACCCGGGAGAGTTCGAAGCCGTCGACGGTGGCGGCGACGGCGTCCAGGCGCTCGCGGGCGGGGGTGCCGGTGGGGAAGTCGGTCACCAGGAGGCAGAGGCCGGGGAGGCCGCCTCGGCCTACTCGGCCGCGGAGCTGGTGGAGTTGGGACACGCCGAAGCGGTCGGCGTCCATGATGACCATGACGGAGGAGTTGGGGACGTCCACGCCCACCTCGATCACGGTGGTGGAGACCAGGACGTCGATCTCACCCTGGGTGAAGGAGCGCATCACGGCGTCCTTCTCGTCGGGGGGGAGGCGGCCGTGCAGGATCTCGATCCGCAGGCCCTGCAAGGGGCCGGCGGCCAGGGTGGTGGCGACCTCGGACACCGACAGGGGCGGGCGGCGCTCCTCGTCGGACGGCATGCCGGACAGGACGTCCTCGTCGCTCTCGTCGTCGCCGATGCGCGGGCACACCACGTACGCCTGGCGGCCCAGGCCGACTTCCTCGCGGACCCGCTCCCAGGCCCGCTCCAGGTAGTGGGGCTTGTCGGCGGCGGGCACCACGTGGGTCGTGATCGGCGCCCGGCCGGCGGGGAGCTGGCTGAGCGTGGACACCTCCAGGTCGCCGAAGACGGTCATGGCGACGGTGCGCGGGATGGGTGTGGCGGTCATCACCAGCACGTGCGGACGGCCGTCGCCGGCCTTCTCGCGCAGCGCGTCCCGCTGCTCGACGCCGAAGCGGTGCTGCTCGTCGACCACAACCAGGCCGAGGTCGGCGAACTGGACGTGCTCCTGGAGCAGCGCGTGGGTGCCCACCACGATGCCCGAGGCGCCGGACGCGGCGTCCAGCAGCGCCCGGCGCCGTGCGGGCGCGCCCATGGAGCCGGTGAGCAGGGTGACGCCGGTGCCGCCGAACACCCCGCCGGTGCCGAGGTCGCCCAGCATGCGGGTGATCGACCGGTGGTGCTGCTGCGCCAGGACCTCGGTGGGGGCGAGCAGCGCCGCCTGTCCCCCGGCGTCGACCACCTGGAGCATCGCGCGCAGCGCCACCACGGTCTTCCCTGCGCCGACCTCGCCCTGGAGCAGGCGGTGCATGGGGTGGTCGCGGGCCAGCTCGGCGGCGACGCGCTCCCCCACCTCGACCTGCCCCTCGGTGAGGCTGAACGGCAGGCGGCCGTCGAAGTCGGCCAGCAGGCCGTCCTCGCGGCGTGGCCTCGGCGTGGCGGGCCACGCGGCGGCGGCCTGGCGCCGCTGGGCGAGCACCGCCTGCAGGACGAAGGCCTCGTCGAACTTGAGCCGTTTGCGCGCCTTGCCGATGTCGGCCTGGTCCCGGGGCCGGTGGACGGCCTCCAGCGCCTCGGCCAGGCCGGTCAGCTGGTGCCGGGCCCGCACCTCGGCGGGGAGCGGGTCGGGCAGGGGGCCCAGCGTGTCGAGGACGACGGCGATCGCGCGGCGGATGACCCAGGACGACACCCCGGCCGAGGCCGGGTAGATGGGGACCGGCGCGGCGGCGAACTCGGCGGCGGAGGACTCGGTCTCCTCGAAGAGCTCGAAGTCGGGATGGTTGAGCTGCCAGCGCCCGCGGTCGCCGCGCCCGAACCGCCCGGCCTTCCCGGAGAACATCGCCCTGGTTCCGGGCTTCAGCCGGCTCTCCACCACGTGGGACACCTTGCCGAAGTAGGACAGGTAGATCTTGTTGCGCCGGCCGTCGACGACCTCGACCTCCAGCCAGGTGCCGCCCCGGTTGCGCATGGGTTTACGCATCAGCCGGGACACCTCGCCCACGACCGTGACGAAGTCGTCCACCTGAAGGGCGTCGAGCGCGGTCAGCTCGCCGCGCTCGGCGTACCGCCGGGGGTAGTGCCGTAGCAGCTCGCCCACCGTGGTGAGGTTGAGCGAACTCTCCAGCGGCTTGGCCGTCTTCGGATCAAGCGCCTTTCCGAGCGGCTCCTCAAAACGCGTCACGCCACCAAGTTCTACCGCCCCGGCACGACAACCACACTCTCCATCGTCCCACCTGTGGATAACTCCGATCGCGTGACCGCGTCACTCGACGCCGATCAGCAGGGGGTACCCGCCCTGGCCGCCGGTGTAGGTGGTCATCTCCAGGTCCGGGCGCTGCCCGGCCAGGTGGGACTGGACCGTCGCGGCCAGCCGGGGACCCGGGCCGGAGCCGACGATCAGGGTCACCAGTTCGGTGCTGCCGGAGAGCATCCTTCCCGCGATCTCCGTCGCGACCTGCTCGGGGTCGGAGCCGATCAGGGCCACGTCCCCCTCGATGACGCCCACCACGTCCCCGGGACGGCAGACGCCCGCGCTGGTCATGGCCTCGCGGTCGGCGATCCACACGTGCCCGTGGCGGGTGTGGACGGCGGCGCCCGTCATGGCCACCACGTCGTCGTCGAAGCGCCGCAGGGGGTCGTGCACGGCGAGGGCGGCCAGACCCTGCACGGTGGCCTTGGTGGGGAGGACGGCCACGACCGTGCCTTCCTCCCGGGCGATCTCGGCGGCGGCGGTCGCGACGGCGTAGGCACCGTCGTCGTTGGGCAGCACGGCGACCTCGGTCCCCGCGGCGTGAACGGCGTCCAGGACGGCGGCCAGGGTGGGGGCGGCGCCGGGGGTGCGGCGGACGGCCACGGCGCCCGCGCTCTCGAAAAGGGCCGCGATCTCGTCCCCGGCGGCGACGGCGACGACCCCTCTGCCGGTGCCCGCCTGGCGGTGCGTGCGGGCGGGGGCCGCCAGGTAGGCGATCTTGACGCGGTACGGCCGGCCCGCCCGCATGCCGGCCTCGACGGCGGCGCCCGCGTCGTCCACGTGGACGTGGACGTTCCACAGGCCCTCGCCGCCGACGACCACCAGGGAGTCCCCGAGGGCGTCCAGCTCGCCCCGCAGCGCCGCGACGGCGTCGTCCCCGGCCTCCAGGAGGTACATGACCTCGTAGCCCGGACCTTCGCCCGCGGCGACCGGCACGAACTTCGCGGCGGGCCTCGGGACCTCGTACCGGCCCGCGTACGAGCGGGTGATCACCGCGGCCAGGCTCTCCACGATCACGGTCAGCCCGGCGGCGCCCGCGTCCACGACGCCGTTGCGGGCCAGGACGTCCAGCTGCCCGGTCGTGCGGCCGAGCGCGACGCGGGCGGCGGCGGCCGCGCGGGCCGCCACGTCCGCCAGCTCGTCCGAGGTGTCCTGCACGGCCCCCGCCACGGCGGTGAGCACGCTGAGCACGGTCCCCTCGACCGGCCGCGCGACGGAGCTCCTCGCCATCTCGGCGGCTCTGGTCAGCCCTTCCCGCAGGTCCCGGCCGCCCCCCTTGGTACGCCTGAGCACCTCGGCCATGCCGCGCAGCGCCTGGCTGAGGATCACCCCCGAGTTGCCCCTGGCCCCGAGGAGCGCCCCGTGCGCCAGCGTGCGCCAGGTGGTCTCGGTGTCGGCGTCCTCGGGGAGGTCGTCGAGCGCCTCGGCCGCCGAGAGCATCGTCAGGTGGAGGTTCGTCCCGGTGTCCCCGTCCGGCACCGGGAAGACGTTCAACGCGTCGATCTCCGCCCGCGCCCCGCCGAGCGCGTCCGCGCACACCCGCGACCAGCGCCGTACGGCGGCCGCGTCCAGCACTTCGAGCGCCGCCGTCCCGGACTGCTCAGAACCCATCCCACTCCCCTGCCGCCGCGTCCGCCTGCCCATCGCCCGCGCCTCTCCACCCACCTGCCGACAAGAACGGGCGCCGTGGCTTGGGGAGCGGGGGTGGGAGGCGGTGCGGTACGGTGGGTGTCACGAGACTATCCCCGCCGGTGGTGCTTCCGTTTCGCGTGCACTCGGGGGGTTCGGATATCCTCGTACGGCCAGCCGGTTGTCCCGGCATGCCCGACCACCGCCTCCGGATGTCGGTTCGGGCTGATCGACTGATCTAAGGAGCGATTACCGTGGCTTCCGTCTGCGACGTTTGCGGCAAGGGGCCGATCTTCGGCAACAACATCTCCCACTCGCACCGCCGCACCCGGCGCCGCTGGAACCCCAACATCCAGCGCGTCCGTGCCATGGTGGGCAGCACCCCGAAGCGGCTGAACGTCTGCACCTCCTGCATCAAGGCCGGCAAGATCACTCGCTAGGCTTCGCCCCACGGCATCCCAGCCCGTCCCCGCAGGGGGCGGGCTGTCGTCGTTTCCAGGCGCGGCTCAGCGCAGGCGCCAGGCGTGGTCCACGGGGCCGATGCCCGCCCCGAGGGGGAAGCCGTGGGCGATGGCGCCGGTGACGTACTCCTTGGCCTTCCGCACGGCGGTGGGCACGTCGTCGCCGAGGGCCAGGTGGGAGGCGATGGCCGAGGCGAGGGTGCAGCCGGTGCCGTGGGTGTGGCGGTTGTCGTGGCGGTCGGCGATGAGGCGGAACTCGTCGGTGCCGTCGGTGAGCAGGTCGACCGGCGGGCCCGGGAGGTGGCCGCCCTTGATCAGCACCCAGGTGGGGCCGAGGGCCAGCAGCGCCTCGGCGGCCGGGCGCATGCCGTCCTCGTCCTCCACCTTGATCGAGGTGAGCTGCTCCACCTCCCAGAGGTTGGGCGTGACGACGGTCGCCACCGGCAGCAGCCGCGTGACGACCGTGTGCACGGCCTCGGGGGCGAGCAGCGGGTCACCGTGCTTGGAGACCCCGACCGGGTCGACCACCACCGGGGCCGCCACGCCGGCCAGCACGTCCGCCACCACCTCGACCAGCGCCGGCGAGGCCAGCATGCCGGTCTTGACGGCCTGCGCGCCGATGTCGCCGAGCACCGAGTCGAGCTGGGCCCGCACCGCCTCGGGGGGAAGCTCCCAATACCCCTGCACGCCGACGGAGTTCTGCGCGGTCACCGCCGCGATGACGCTCATGCCGTGCACCCCGAGCGCCAGCATGGTCTTCAGGTCGGCCTGGATGCCCGCGCCTCCCCCGGAGTCGGAGCCTGCGACGGTCAGCACGCGGGGAGGAGTCATGCCCCCATGAAACCAGCACCGGACGAGGGCGCCTCACTCGGCACGGAAGCGGCAGTCGCCGTCGGCCAGCTCGCACGAGTCGGGGGTACCGGGGTCGCCTTCGGCGCTGAAGGTCACCACGAGGCTCTCGTCCGCGCCGAGAGGCGTCGCGGAGCTGAGCACGAGGGTGCGGCCCTCCTGCGCCCAGTCGGCGCCGTCCGCGCCGACGACGTCGCCGCCGACCCGGAACCGTACCTGCCAGCCGTCCAGGGCCCGGCCGGTGTTGGTGATGGTGACCTGGCCGACGTAGCCGGTGCCGGTCAGGGCGGACACGCTGAAGCCGACGGACACCTGGCCGGTGGTGGCGAACGGCTGGTCGGAGCTCGGCGGGTCGTTCGGCGACGTGACGTCGGTGTCCTCGGGGGACGGCTCGGGGTCGGGAGTGTCGGGGCTGGGGTCGGGCACGGGGTCCAGGTCGGCGGTGGGACGCTGGGTGGGCCGGGGCCGGTCGGTGGTGCGGCTGGCGCGCGGCGTGGGCCGTACGGCGGTCGGCCGGCTGGTCGGCTTCCGGGCGGCGGGTGAGTCCTTGGCGTCCGGTGTCGCCGGGTCGTCCGCCGCGGGGGGCTCGGTGGCCAGGGGGTCGGTGTCGGCCGTGCCGGGCAGCGCCAGGCCGTTGTTCGGCTTGTCCGTGGCGACCGCCGCGCAGACCTCGTCGGGGCCGCAGCCGGGTGCCTCGGTGAGGGTCAGCGGGCCCGAGGCGAGCCGCATCCCGATGACGACGCTGCCGACGGCGGCCACGACCGCGACCGCGCACATCGCGACGAGCCGCTTCCCCCGCCAGACCTTGGCCTGCCCGCGCCGCGCCCCCTTGGCCCTCCGCGACCGCGTCCTCCCGGCGTCCCGGCCCTCCGGCCCGTCACCGGCGTCCGCGTCATCCGGCTCGGGGGCACTGCCCAGCCTGATGTCCGGCCCTTCCCAGGCGTCGATGCCCGGCCCGTCCGCCCAAGCCGGCACCTTGGCCGGCTCGGCCATCGGCCCCTCCGCCCAGGCGGGGGCGTCGGGCGCGCGGGTCCCCCCGGACGCGCCTTCCGCCCAGACCGGCGCTCTGACCGGCTCGGGGGGCGCACCCAGAAGCTCGGCAGGCATATCGAGAGGGCCGGTGGGCGCGGCGAGGGCCCCGGTGGCCGCACCGGGCGTCCCGGTGGCCGTACCGAAGGGCTCAGGGGCCGCGAACGGCTCGGCGGCCATGCCGAACGGCTCAGCGGGCGTCCCGAACGCCGCAGCGGGCCCACCGAAGGGCTCCGCGGGCCTGCTGAACGACTCAGCGGGCGTCCCGAACGAATCAGCGGGCCCGCTGAACGACTCAGCGGGCGTCCGGAACGGCTCGGCTGGCCCACCGAAGGGCTCCCCGGGCCTGCCGAAGGGCTCGGGGGCCGGCCCGAAGGGTTCGGCGGGCGTCCTGAACGGTTCAGCGGGCGTGCCTGGTGCGGCGGTGAGTGGGCCGTGCGGCGTACCGGGCACCTCTGCGGCCATACCGATCGGCCCCGGGGGCGGCCCGGCGGTCACGCCGGGCGGCGCGTCGTTCCGGTCGCCGGGGACATCGGCCCGCTCGTCCGGGGCGAAGGCGGACTGGTCGGCGGCGTCGTCCCACGCGCTGGGCCAGGACGGGAGCTCTCTGTCCCAGGCGCTGGAGCGGCGGGGGGAGCCGTCCGGGGTGGGCTCCACGGGGCGGTACGCAATGGACCAGTCCACTTCGTCCGGGAGCTCCGGCAGGACCTGGTCGCCGGGGTCCGGTACCCCTGATGGGTCGGGGGTGCGGTCCTGGCCGCGGGATGACGTGTGGCGTCCCCGTCGCATGAAGCGCCTTTCTCCTAGAAACCTCGGCGCCCCACTTCATAACACCTTTGATACTTCTTTGTCACAATTTTCGCGTTGTTAACGGAAGTGATCCCAGCCACCCTGAGCCCCGGCATGCCCTCTGACCTGCACACCTTCCCCCTCCACGACCCGCCCGACGATCAACCACTCCGAGGGGAGAACGGCCGTGCTGGGGAACGCCGCCACCAGCGCGTGATCGTCCCCGCCGGTCAGCATCCACTCCAGCGGGTCCTCGCCGAGACGCTCCCCGGCGGCGGCCAGGGACGCGGGCACCGGGAAAGCATCGGCGTCCATCTCGACCAGGACGCCGCTCGAAGAGGCGATGTGCCCCACGTCCTGCACCAGCCCGTCGCTGACGTCGGCCATCGCGGTGGCCCCGAGCGCGGCGGCCTCGGGCCCCCGGGCGTACGGAGGCATCGGACGCCGGTGCGCGCCGGAAAGCTCGGGGAACGCCTCGGGCAGGCCGGCCTGGAGCAGCGCCAGCCCGGCCGCCGCGTGCCCCACCCGCCCGGTCAGGGCCACCACGTCCCCGGGACGGGCCCCCGCCCGGGTGACGGGAGGCCGGTCGTCCAGGGTGCCGAGCGCGGTCACCCCGAGCACCACCTGCTCGGACCGGGAGATGTCCCCACCGGCTACACTCGCCCCGACCGGCGCGCATTCGTCCCGGAACCCGTCGGTGAGGCCGTCCAGCCACTCCACCGGAAGGTCCCCCGGGAGCCCCAGCCCGACGAAGAGGGCCGTGGGCGAGGCGCCCATGGCGGCGATGTCGGCGAGGTTCTGCGCCGCGGCCTTGCGGCCGATGTCGTACGCACTGGACCAATCGCGCCGGAAGTGCCTACCCTCAAGTAGGAGGTCAGTCGTCACGACCACACGTCCGCCGGGAGCAGCCAGCACCGCCGCGTCATCACCAGGACCGAGCAATACAGTCGGAGATTGTGGCAAGCGTCCGACAATACGTGCAATGATCCCGAATTCGCCAAGATCTGCGACTGTGATAGCACACCTCCAGGTGTGTTCCATGTACGGTGGCGATTCGCGCACTGATCTAGATTGGGCGATTTGAACCATGGCAGCTCGCCCCACCCGGGAGGACGTGATGGTGCAGGCCTACATCCTTATCCAGACCGAGGTCGGCAAGGCCGCCGAGGTCGCCGGAGCGATCGCGTCGATCACCGGTGTGACCCAGGCAGAGGACGTCACAGGACCGTACGACGTGATCGTGCGGGCCGAGGCGAACAACGTCGACGAACTGGGCAAACTTGTGGTCGCGCAGATCCAGTCGGTGGAGGGGATCACGCGTACCCTTACATGTCCGATCGTGCACATCTGATCGTCGTGTCCTGCGGGGGGAGCCTTGATCCGGGTCGTGATGGCCGCGCTGGCCCTTCTGGTGCTGGCCGGCTGCGGCGGCGCGGTCCGGGTGGACCCCCCGAGCCCGGCGGGCGCCACCGCGCAGTCCTGCCGCACGCTGACCGGTCGCCTGCCGCGCGCCCTTGACGGCGCCGAGCGGGTGCCGTCCGAGCCGCCCTCGCCGTATGTCGTGGTGTGGGGGGAGGCGGAGATCGCGCTGCGCTGCGGCGTGCCCAGGCCCGCCGCGATGGACCCGCAGGAGCAGGTGACCGAGGTGGACGGCGTGGCCTGGTACAACGACCCGGCCCGGCCCGCGCTGTTCACCGCGCTGGCCAGGGACGGGTACGTCGAGGTCACGATCTCCGCGCGCCACCAGCCGGCCGGCGTGCTGGTCGACCTGGCCGCCCCGATCAAGGCGGCCTTCGGCGGCTGAACCCGCCAGACCGGCCGGAACCGCCGCTGAGACGGTCAGCGCAGCCCCGTGGGCCTCTGCAGCGCGAGCTGGAGCAGCCGGTCCACCAGCTCGGCGTACGGCAGCCCGGACGCGGCCCACAGCTGCGGCGCCACCGACATCGAGGTGAAGCCGGGCATGGTGTTGATCTCGTTGAGGATCAGGCTGCCCGACGGGGTGTAGAAGAAGTCCACCCGCGACAGCCCTTCGCAGCCGAGCGCCTCGTACGCCCGCACCGCCATCTGCCGCAGCTCCTCGCTCACCCCGTCCGGGATGTCCGCGGGCACCTTGAGCGACATGTCCGACCCGATGTACTTGGCGGAGAAGTCGAAGAACTCGTGGTCCTCGCTGACCAGCACCTCACCGGGCTGACTGGCCGCCGGCGGCTCGTCCCCGGGCGACTCCAGCACCGCGCACTCGATCTCGCGCCCCTCGATCGCCGCCTCGACGAGCACCTTGGGGTCGTGCTCACGGGCCGCCTCCACGGCCGCCACCAGCTCGGCGAGGTCCCCGGCCCGGGAGATGCCCTGGCTGGACCCGGCCCTGGACGGCTTGACGAACACCGGCCAGCCGAGCGCCTCGACGTCCTTGAGCACCCGCTCGCGGTCCAGCCGCCACTCGCGGTCCCGCACCACCACGTACGGCCCCACCGGCAGCCCCGCCGCGGCGAGCAGCGCCTTCATGTACGCCTTGTCCATGCCGACCGCGCTGGCGAGCACCCCGGAGCCGACGTACCGCACGCCCGCCATCTCGAGCAGCCCCTGGATGGTGCCGTCCTCGCCGAAGGGCCCGTGCAGCATGGGGAAGACCACGTCCACCTCGCCGAGGGAGGCGGGGATGCGCCCCGCGTCCAGCGCGACCAGCCTGCCGGTGCCGGACGGCAGCGCTAGCGCCGCGCCCGCCCCGGCGACCATCGGCAGCTCGCCGTCCTCGATCTGGTAGCTCTGATCCTCGGGCGCCAGCACCCACCGGCCGTCGGTCGCGATACCGACCGGGATCACCTCGTACCTGGACCGGTCGATGGCCGCGAGTACGCTGCCCGCGCCCATGAGGGAGACCGCGTGCTCGGAGTTGCGCCCGCCGAACACCACCGCGACCCGGACCCGACGCCGGGAATCATGCTGCTCGTTCATGATGACCGAATCTACCGTGCGTACCCATCGTCCCAGGTTGTCGGGTCAGGCCGGGATCAGCTCCGTCCGACGGGTCCCGAGCGCAGTGCGTCGAGGGCCTCGGTGACGTCCGCGATGAGGTCCTCGGCGTCCTCCAGGCCCACCGAGAAGCGCACGGCGCCCGCGTCCACGCCGGAAGCCGTGAGGGCCGCCTCGTCGAGCTGGCGGTGGGTCGTGGAGGCGACGTGGGCCACCTTGGTGTGCGTGCCGCCGATCGAGGTGGCGATGCGGGACAGCCGCACGGTGTCGGCGAGCATGACCCCGGCCTCGTACCCCCCGTGCGGGGTGACCGTGACGACGGCGCCGAACCTGGTGCCCTCGGGCCCGGAGTCGAACAGCTGGCGGGCGAGCTGGTGGCCGGGGTGGCCGGGCAGCCCGGGGTAGTCGACGCGGCGCACCGCGGGGTGCTTGGCCACGGCGGCGGCGAACACCATCGCGGTGGCGCACATGCGGCGCACCCGCAGCGGCAGGGTCTCCAGGCCGCGGCGCAGCAGGAACGCCTCGTCGGGCGACAGGGTGGCGCCGGTGTCGATGCGCGTCTCGCGGATCTTGGCGATGAGGTCGGGACGGCCGACCACGGCCCCGCCGGTGCAGTCGTCGTGGCCGCCGATGTACTTGGTGGCGGAGTGCACGACGAGGTCGGCGCCGTGCTCCAGGGGGCGGCACACCACAGGGGTGGCGAAGGTCGAGTCGACCACGAGCAGCGCCCCGGCGTCCCTGGCGATGCGGTACAGGCCGCGGATGTCGGCGACCGCCATGGTGGGGTTGCTCATCGTCTCGGCATAGATGATCTTGGTGGCGGATCGCACGGTGCCGTGCACCCGCCGCAGGTCGGAGTAGTCGACGAAGTCCACGGACACGCCGAACCGCCCGAGCACGTTGGACAACATCGAGTACGTGCCGCCGTACACCGGCGCCGGGGCCACCACGTGCGCCCCCGCCCGCAGGAAGGTCAGCAGCACCGTGCTCACCGCCGCCATGCCGGACGAGAACGCCTGGCCGGCGACGTCCTCGGGGGCGGCGGCGCCCTCCAGGGAGGCGATCCCTGAGGCGAACGCCGCCACGGTGGGGTTGTCGATGCGGCTGTAGGCGAACCCCGGGGCGCGGTCGCCGAGCACGTCGCCGTACTCGGCCGAGCTGCCGAAGCTCCACGCGGCGCTGCGCCACACCGGCAGCCCCATGGGGGCCTGGCGCGGCACGGGGGCGGGCGGCAGGTGCACCGCGCGGGTGTTCTCGCCGAGTCTCCTGCGCATCCGCCGGGAGGGACTCACACTCCGTACCGTTCGGGCTTCGGTGTGCGTGACATGAGCAGCATGGCGGCCTCGCTCGGGCTCATTCCGTCGTGCACGACGCCGACGACCACCTCGGTGATCGGCATCTCGATGTCGTGCTTCCTGGCCAGGTCTAGGACCGACTCACAGGACTTGACCCCCTCCGCGGTCTGCTTCGTCGCGGCGATGGTCTCGGCCATGGTCATCCCTCTGCCCAGATTCTCACCGAAAGTACGGTTCCGGGACAACGGGGAAGTACAGGTGGCCACCAGATCGCCCATGCCGGCCAGCCCCGCGAAGGTGTGGGGGTCGGCGCCGAGCGCCGCGCCGAGCCGGGAGATCTCCGCCAGCCCGCGCGTCATCAGCATCGCCCGGACGTTGTCGCCGAGGCCCATGCCCGCGGCCACGCCCACCGCGAGCGCGATGACGTTCTTCACCGCGCCGCCGAGCTCCACCCCCACGACGTCGGGGTTGGTGTAGGCCCGGAACCACGGCAGGTGGCAAGCCTCCTGGAGGCGCACGGTGACCTTCTCGTCCACGCCGGCGACCACCGTGGCGGCCGGCTCGTGGCGGATCAGCTCACCCACCAGGTTGGGGCCGGAGACCACCGCGACCCGCTCGGCCGGCACGCCCGCGACCTCGCGAATCACCTCGCTCATCCGGCGGCAGGTGCGCAGCTCGACGCCTTTCATCAGGCTGACCAGCACCGCGTCCTCGGGGATGTACGGCCGCCACGCCGCGAGGTTGCCGCGCAGGGTCTGGGACGGCACGGCGAGGACCACGAAGTCCGCGCCCTCCATGGCCAGGGCCGGGTCGGTGGTGGCGCGCAGCGACTCGGGGAGCCGGATGCCCGGCAGGTACTCGGGGTTCTCGTGCCGGCGGTCGATGGCCTCGACCACCTCGGCCCGCCGTCCCCACAGCGTCGTCGTGGTCCCCGCCTCCGCCAGGATCATCGCGAAAGTGGTGCCCCACGAACCTGTTCCGAAAACGACGGCCTTGGTCATCTGCTCACCGTACGCTCACTAAGGTCGACCGGCTGACTGTTGATCGCCGCCGCTAACCCGCGCGGCTCTCCCCCGGCTCGAACGGCGCGTCCGGCGCCTTCTCGCCGCGCAGCTCGGCCAGCTGTGCCGTGATGGCGGCCATGATGTCGGTGGTGGCCTCCTTGAGCACCTTGCCGCGCAGCGGCAGGCCCTCGTACTTCGACAGGTCGACCGGCGGTCCCGCGATGACGTGGAAAGTCTTGCGCGGCAGCAGCTTCGGCGCCTTCTTCCCGTACGGCAGCAGCTCCTGCGCGCCCCAGTGGGCCACCGGGATCACCGGCATGCCGGTCATCAGCGCCAGCCGGGCCACGCCCGTCTTGCCGGCCATGGGCCACAGCTCGGGGTCGCGGGTGATGGTGCCCTCGGGGTAGAAGATCACGCACGAGCCCTCACGCAGCGCGTCCTCGGCCATCTTCAGCGAGCGGGCCGCGTCGGTGCTGCCGCGGAACACCGGGATCTGCTTGCAGTTGCGGACGATCCACCCGATGACCGGGATGTCGAACACGCCGGACTTGGCGAGGTACACCGGCCAGCGACCGTTGTCGTAGGTGAAGTGCGCGAGCAGCAGGGGATCGCTCCAGGAAAGGTGGTTCGCCGCGACGATCACACCGCCGGTGCGAGGAAGGTTGGCGCGTCCCCTCCAGTCCCGTTTGGAGAACAGATAGAGAAACGCCTTCACGATGACCACGACGAAGGCTTCCAAGGGGATGGACGGACGTCCGGGGCGGCTCAATTGACTCCTCCAGTCATGCCTCGTGCGCCACCAGTCTCCCGGTTGGCTCCGCGTGCTGTCGAGGCGCGATGCTAAAGGCTATGCGTGGTGAGCTACATGGTGACGCCGCCGTACGGCGTGGCTGGACCCTCGTGGTGCCGGTGAAGACGCTGATCGCCGCCAAGACCCGGCTCGCCGACGCCGCCGGGCCCCATCGTGCCGCGCTCGCCGTGGCCGTCGCCTGCGACACCGTCGCAGCGGCTCTGAGCTGCCCGGACGTGGCCAGGGTCGTGGTGGTGACGGCCGATCCCGTGCCCGCCGCGGCACTGTCGGCGCTCGGGGCGCACGTGGTGCCCGACCCGGACGCGGGCCTCAACGCGGCGCTGCGGGCCGGGGGCGCCGCGGCGGTGCGGCTGGCGCCCGGCGACCCGGTGGGGGCGCTCCAGGCGGATCTGCCCGCGCTGCGGCCCGCGGAGCTCTCCGTGGTGCTGACGGCGGCGGCCGACTTCGATCAGGCGTTCGTGCCGGACGCCGCCGAGGTGGGGACCACCTTCTACGGCGTGCGGGCCGGGGTGGCGTTCCGGCCCCGCTTCGGCGGCGAGTCGCGGGCCAGGCACCTCGGCGGCGGGGCCAAGGAACTGGCCCTCACGGGCGTGGCGTCGATGCGGCGGGACGTGGACACCCCGGCCGACCTGCTGGAGGCGCTAGCCCTCGGGGTCGGGCCGCACACGGCGGCGGTGGTAGAGACGATGCGGGGGCCCACCGGACGGTGGACCCCCGCGTGACAGGCCTGGCAGGCAGGTTCGACGCCGGTTTCTCGGACGACCGGCCTGGCCTCCTTCACGGCCTTCGCGTAGCGACCGGCCGGCGGACCCCTGTGACCGCCGGCCGGTGACGCCGTCCCGTGCCGCTCAGTGGCCGGCCGCGTCGCCCTCGCGGGCGTGCTTGGGCAGCAGGAAGGCCACCAGGAAGGTCAGCAGCAGCATGCCGTCCACCACCAGCAGGATGGTCTTCATCGCGCCGCCGAAGCCCTCCTTGCCGGCCTCCGTCCCCGCCGTCATGACGGCCTTCTGGATCGCGGCGCCGGACTCGGGCGAGGTCGCCGCCGCCCGCGCGGACTGCTCCAGCCGCACGCACGACGCCGGGACCTGCTCCGGGTCCTTGGCGACCGCGCGGTCGTGCCCGCAGGCCCGCAGGTCGGCCACGATCGCGTCCTGCCTGGCGCCCGTCACCTGCACCGCGGCCAGGTCGGCCCGCAGCTTCGGGGTGACGTCGTCCGCGGCGGCGGCCACGTTGCCGCCGAGCAGGCCGAAGAACACCGTGCCGAGCAGCGCGACGCCGAAGGCGCTGCCGAGCTGCTGGACGGCGGTCAGCGTGCCGGAGGCCGAACCGGTCTCGTGCTGCTCCACCCCGGCGAGCACGATGTCGAAGAACGGCGCCATCAGCATGCCCATGCCGATGCCCGTGACCAGCAGCGCGGGCGCGAGCTGCCAGGGGGTGACCCCGATGCCCGCGACGTTGAGGGTGATCAGGATGGCGAGCACGCCGAGCGCCATGAGGATCGTGCCGCCGTGCAGCAGCTTGCGGCCGTACTTCTGCAGCGGCTGGGCGAGGCCGAAGCCGACGACCATGCCGAGCGACCACGGCACCATGGACAGGCCCGCCGTCAGGGTGGAGTAGCCGAGGCCGATCTGGGTGTACAGGTTGAACACCAGCGAGAAGCCGATCATGCCGGAGAAGAACACCAGGCCGGTGACCAGGCCGCCGGTGAAGGCGCGCTTGCGGAACAGGCTGGGTACCACCAGCGGGTCCCCGCCCCTCCTGCTCTTGCGCGCCTCGTACCACCCGAAGATCGCGAACACCGCGATCGACCCCGCGATCATCAGGAACGACCACAGCGGCCAGTCGTGCTCGCGGCCCTGCACCAGGGGGAAGACGATCAGCAGGCCCGCCAGGGACGCCAGAAGCATGCCGGGGAAGTCGAGCTTGAGCGGGTGTGGCGATCGGGACTCGGGCAGGTAGCGCAGGCCCGCGATCACCGCGGCGGCACCGAGGGGGATGTTGATCAGGAAGATCATGCGCCAGCCGGTGCCGAAGAAGTCGGCGTCGATCAGCCATCCGGCCAGCACCGGGCCGCCCACCGAGGACAGGCCCATGACCGGGCCGAACATGCCGAACGCGGCCTGCATCTCCTTGGGCGGGAACATCTCCTTGATCATGCCGAGGCCCTGCGGGAGCATCACCGCGCCGAACAGGCCCTGCACGACCCGCGCGCCGACCAGCAGCTCCGGGCTCTGGGCCACGGCGCACAGCAGCGAGCCGACGGTGAAGCCGATCGCGCCGATCAGGAACATCCTCTTGCGGCCGTAGATGTCGCCCAGCCGGCCGCCGGTGATCAGTCCAACCGCCATCGACAAGGTGTAGGCCGCGCCGAGCCACTGGATGGTGGCCGCGCTGCCCCCGAGCTCGACGCGGATGGTGGGTCCCGCGATGTTGGTGACCAGGGCGTCCAGCATGTCCATCACCTCGGCGGCGAGGATGACGAACAGCGCGGCCCACCGCCATCGGTACGGCGCGGGCCCGGGTGGGGCGTTCGTGAGGGAAGTGTCGATCGTCGTCATGGGGGCTCCTCGGGCCGGCGTCCGCCAGGCGGGGCAGAACAGTGTTCAGTAATGTTAGCAGTGTTCTATACTCGAACAGTGTTCGCCGCGAAGTGCGGCGTTCTTAAGATATGTCGCGTCGACCTCAGAAGACAAGATATATCGTGAAACTGGTGAGAGAGTTCCCGATTCCGGCCCCGATCTCGGCCGGATCGGGGGCCCGGATCACCGCACTAGACTCCGGAGTAAGCCATCACCAGGGACCCCGAGGGGCGGTGAAGCATGACCCGTCCACCCCGCCACGAACGGGACACCTCCCCGTCCGGACACCAGGCGGACGGCTCCTCCGAACCCCGGCAGGACGCTTCGTCCGGCAGCCGGGACGACGCCGCCACCCCGGCCGGCCGGGTCGACATCCCGCCGCCCCCGCCGCCCTGGGACCGTGGCCGCAAGCGGCCCGCCCCCGCCCGTGTCCCGCTCACCCAGGAGCGCATCGTCGAGGCCGCGTACGTCGTCCTCGACCGCGAGGGCTACGACGGGCTCAGCATGCGGCAGGTCGCCGCGGAGCTCGGCGTCGCCGTCTCGGCGCTGTACGCCCACGTCTCAGGCAAGGACGACCTGCTCCAGCTCATGTACGAGCGGCTTTTCGAGGGCTACGAGCTCCCCGCCCCCGACCCCGAACGCTGGACGCAGCAGGTCACGGACTTCGCGCACGACTGGCGCGCCCTCCTGCTCCGCCACCGCGACATGGCCCGCATCTCCATGGCCCAGGTCCCCTTCACCCCGGCCATGCTCCCCACCGTCGAGAAGCTCTTCGCCATCTTCCGCGCCGCGGGCCTCCCCGACGAGATCGCGGGCACCGCAGGCGACATCCTCGCCACCTACATCGACGGCTTCTCCTACGAGGAGAGCATGTGGGAGGAACGCCAGCGCGACTCCGCCGCCGCCAACTGGGACGAGATGCGCACCACCCTCATGACCTACTTCGCGTCCCTCCCCCCCGACCACTTCCCCAGCCTGGTGGCCCTCTCCGACCACCTGTTCCACACCGACAACGACGCCCGCTTCTCCCTGGGCCTCGACATCCTCCTCCGCGGCCTGTCGACCTTCATCCCCAAGCCCCCTTGACCCCTCCTGCGACAATCCCCGCGTGATCGACGAACCGGCCGCCGTGCGGCGGCGCTGGGTGACCGTCCTGGCCTGGCTGTCCTTCGTGCCGTTCGCCACGTGGACCGTCCTCCGCCTCACCGGGTGGGACCTCGGCCTGTACTGGATCCAGCTCGTGGCCTTCACCCCGCTGGTCGCCGCCGCCTCGCCCGTCGTGCCACTGGCCGCCCTGCTCCTGCGCCGCCGGCAGGTCGTGGCCGCGAGCGCGCTGGTGACGGCGGTGCTGGGCGCGTGCGTGCTGCCCCGGGCACTGGCCGAAGGCAATCCCCCGGCCGCCGGGCGGGAGCTCCGGGTCATGTCCACCAACATGGCCGTGGGCGCGGCCTCGTCACAGGAGATCGTCAGCCTGGCACGGCGGCTGAAGCCGGACGTCCTGACGATTCAGGAGCTCACACACGATGCGGTGGAGAGCTTGAAGAAGGCCGGTCTGGAGGATCTCCTCCCCCACCGCACCGGGAGCCCCGCGAACGGCCCATGGGGTTCGGGCATCTACGCCCGCTTCCCGCTCCACGCCGGCTCCGTCATCGAGTACGGCAACTTCCGCCAGGCCGATGCCGTCCTGAAGATCCCCGGCGGCCCCGATGTGTACGTGGCGTCAGTACACCCGTGCGCCCCCCGCTTCGCCTACAAGGTGCCCTGCTGGGCCCAGGGCCTGCGCGCCCTTCCCCCCGCCACCCCCCGGGCCGGGATACGCATCCTGGCCGGCGACTTCAACGCCACCCTGGACCACGGCGCCCTGAGACGCCTGCTCGCCACCGGCTACCGGGACGCCGCCGACGTCACCGGCCAGGGCCTGACCCCCACCTGGCCCGCCAAAGGCTGGAAGCCGATCCCCGGCGTGACCCTCGACCACATCCTGACCGACCCCCGCATAGCCATCCACACCTACAGCACCCACCCAATCCCCCTAACCGACCACCACACCATCTCCGCCCACCTGACACTCCCCTGACCCCCACACAAAGTGCCCAACCACAGACAACCTGACCCACCGGCGCCCCCCTCGTGTCCCAGACGCGTCGGTCGAAACCGACGCAAGTACGCAGGGAAGTGACACGGCGAAGTCGGCGCCGTCGTACGGCGGACAACCCGTGGTGTGTGCGGCGCCGCTGGAATGGTCCTTGCCAGAGGGCGCGCTCCGCGCGGAAAGGGCGCAAGGGCTGTTCTCCTGCGGGGGACTCCCCCGCACCCCCGGGCCCTGCCGGGCTCACCGCGCTCCACCGCGACACGTCCCGGTCCACCCCCAACGTCCCGGTCCACATCGACCATCTGGGTCCACCCCCAACGTCCCGGTCTACACCGACCATCTGGGTCCACCCCCAACGTCCCGGTCCACACCGACCATCTGGATCCACACTCACCTTCCCGGTCCACGCCGCCCGACCCGGCTCTACTCCCCGCTGTGCGGCCCCGGCCCTCCCCGCTGTGCGGCCCCGGCCCTCCCCGCCCCATGAGGGTTTTGCGCATCGGCGCCGCGACGGCGGGACGTCGTACGGCGAAGTCGGCGCCGCCTTACGGCGGACAACCCGGCGTGCGTGCGGCGCCGGTGAAATGGTCCTCGCGGGAGGCCGCGCTCCGCGCGAAGGGCGCAAGGGCTGTGCTCATGCGGGGGACACCCCCGCACCCCCGGGTCCTGCCGGGCTCATGATGCTCCACAGCGACACGTTCCGGGCCGGTGTCCCGCCGTACGAAGGCGCCGTAATCGCCGTCCACCCTCCCGCCGACCCGGCGCCGGAAGAAGACGAACCCGACGAGGCGACGCGGCTCTGGCGGCGCCGCCTTATGGCGGACAACCGTGGGTGTGCATGGCGTCGGTGATGGTCCTTGCCGGGGGCGCGCTTCGCGCGCAAGCCGCAAGGCCTGCGCTCATGCAGGGGACACTCCGCACCCGCGCACCCGCGCCACCGGGCACCCGCGCCACCGGGCACCCGCGCCACCGGGCACCCCGCACCTGCGCACCCGCGCACCCCGGGCCTGCCGGGCTCAACGGGCCCCACCGCGACACGTTGGTAACGTCCCGCCAGGTGGTGTGATTTCCGTGATCATGAACGCGCCGCCCTAGGCGCCAGGTGGCGGGCCATCGACACCCTTCACGAAGATCCCCAGGAGTTACACCACTTCAGGGGACGTCACCGACACGCTCCGTCCATGCCTCGTCCTTGCTCCCACCACCCGTGCTGTGCTCGTCCTGAACGGCGCCGGGCCGGCGGGGTCGGATTGCGGCGCCGACGTACGGTGGCCTGCGTGGGCCTATCGGGAGGTCACCGGCACTCCACCAGGTACTCGCCCGCCGAGGTGAGCCCCGTCACCCGGCCGCCACGTCGCATCAGGCCGCCGAGTGACTCACGTACCGCGTACCGCCACGCCCTGGCAGCCTCGGGGTCGGTGCGTCGCAGGGTCTCGATGTCCTGCGGCGTCGCCACCAGCGCGGTCCCGCCGCGCACCGCCGTCGCCACCGGCCGTCCGTGCTCGGAGCGCACCGCGGCCACCGAACTCTTGGGGGCGACGGCCGCGGCCAGGGTGTGCGGCGCGGTGAGGCGCCACACCACGAGCAGGCGGTCGGACTCGTCCCCGGCGTTGATGGCGTCCGCCATGGAGCCGTAGAACGACGGCAGGTACTCCTCGGGCCGCGCGCCGAGCTTGGTGAGGTTGAAGTGAGCGTTGCGGCGGACCAGGGGATCGAAGGTCCAGCTGATGTGCCCGAGCCCCCGGGTGAGGGCCCACGCCCGCTGGTGCAGCTTCAACGCGAAACCCACCCCGCGCCCGGCCACCGCCCCGGTCACATGGGAGTGCAGCCCCCCATGAGGGGGCCCGGCGAGGAACCCGACGGACGCGCCCACCATCTCGTCCCCGTCGAACGCGGCGGCCACGTAGTTCCCGCTGTGCGACAACGCCCGCATCAACTCCACGCTGATCGGCGCGTTGGCCGGATCCGACCGCCAGATGCGGTCGAACAGCCGGAACACCCGCTCGAACTCCCCGAGCTCGTCCAGCAGGCGCACCGACACCCCGCTCCGCCGCGCCGCCGACTCCGCCTCCCGAACCGCCGACTCCGCGTCCGGCACCGATTCCGCCTCCCGTACGGCCGGCTCCTCCCGGATGGCGTCCCCCTCAGTCGTGGCGGTCACCGTGACCCGGCGGGCACCGCGACCACGCGCTCGGCGGCGGGCCGCCCCAGCTCGGCACGGAACAGGCGCATGACGTTCCCCCCGAGGATCGCCCGGATGCGCTCCTCCGGAATCCCGCGCCGCACCAGCTCCCCGGTCACCATCGGCAGCCCCCGCGGCCCGTCCAGCCCGGGAACGGCCGCCAGAACGTCGCTGGCACCGGGCGCGGGATCCTCACAGCACGGCGGAGTCAGATCGATCATGACCTCCCGCACGAAGTCAGGCCCGAGCCCGGCATGCTCGTCCCCGGCGACGTCCGCGATGTGCAGGATGTGGTCGGCGAGCCGCTCCACCGTGTACCCCTCGGGGCTCTCCGCGATGAACGGCGCGAAGAAGTTCGCGCAGATCACCCCACCCCCGGCCGCCACGGCACGCAACTGCTCGTCCGTCAGATTACGGTGATGCTCACGCAGCGCCCTGGCGGACGAATGCGTGGCGATGACCGGCCGCGTGGCGAGCTCCAGCACATGCGCCACCCCGGACGCCCCGAGATGCGACACGTCGAAGATCATCCCCAGCCGTTCCATCTCCCGCAGCGCCGCCACCCCCGCCTCGGTGAGCCGGCTCCCGGTGGCGTCCTCCCCGCTGCCGTCCCCGAGGGGCGTGCGCCGCCAGTGCGCGATGGACGCCACCCGCACCCCGAGCCGGAACATCGTCGGGATCAGCTCCACGCTCGCGTCCAGCCCCGGCATGCTCTCCATCGCGATGACCAGCGCGATCTTCCCCTGCGCCAGCGCCTCGTCGATCTGCCCCCCGTCCAGGCAGATGCTCACCTCGTCCGGGTTGCCCTCCGCCAGCACGTGCGCGCACTCGATCATGCGCAGCGTCTGCCGCAGCGCCCCCTCGGGACGGTACTGATCGTCGATGAACACCGGCAGGACCTGCACATCGACGCCGCCTTCCCGCAGCTGGGGCAGCCATCGCTCCCGGAAGAAGGACGCCCACCGCCCCGGCGGCCGGGCGGAGACCGCCATGAGAAGGTCATTGTGCGTATCGGCGACGACGGCATCCCGATGCAGGTCAACGGACACGTTGTGCTCCTTTCCCGGCTCAGCCTACGGCGCCCGCCTCATGCTGCCACCCCCACCTTCCACCGGGCGGACACCGACCGGCCGATCACCCCGGTAGTCTGCGCAGGTGTCCCCGTCAGCCCTGTCCGCCGTCGTCGCGGAGATCGAGTCGTTGTACGACCCCACCTGGGCCGAGTCCTGGGACGCCGTCGGCCTGGTCTGCGGCGATCCCACCCGCCCGGTGCGCAAGATCCTCTTCGCCGTCGACCCGGTGACCGCCGTCGGCGACGAGGCGGCCGGCTGGGGCGCCGACCTGATCGTCACCCACCACCCCCTGTACCTCCGCGGCACCACCACCGTCGCCGCGACCACCCCCAAGGGTGCCCTGATCCACCGCCTGATCAAGAACGACATCGCCCTGTACACCGCCCACACCAACGCCGACGTCGCCGACCCCGGCGTCTCCGATGCCCTGGCCCGCGCCGTCGGTCTCACCGGCGACCTGCGCCCCCTGCGGCCCTCGCCGGACGACCCCCGCCGCGGCCTCGGCCGCGTAGGCGACCTCGCCGCCCCGATGACGCTGCGCGCGTTCGCCGACCAGGCCGCCCGCGGGCTGCCCCGCACCGCGTGGGGCCTGCGCGTCTCCGGCGACCCCGGCCGCTCCGTCCGCACGGTGGCGGTCAGCGGCGGCGCGGGGGACTCGCTGCTCGGCGAGGCCCGGGGCGCCGACGTCTTCCTCACCGCCGACCTCAGGCACCACCCGGCCAGCGAGTTCGCCGAGGCGGGCGCCTTCTCCGGCGGGCCGGCGCTGATCGACGCCGCCCACTGGGCGACCGAATGGCCCTGGCTGGCTGATGCCGCACGGCTTGTTTCGTCCGGCTTGGCGGCCAAGGGGATTAATGTTGAGACGCGAGTCTCCGCGACGGTCACGGATGCCTGGACTACAACAGCACAGTGCGAGGAATAAGTGAAAGCAGCCCCGGAAGCCCAGAAGCGCCTGCTCCAGCTGGCCGAGCTCGACTCCGTCCTCGACAGGCTGGCCCACCGCCGACGCACGCTGCCCGAGCTCGCCGAGATCGCCGAGCGGTCCACCCGGCTGGCGCGCCTGGCCACGGACGTGATCACCGCGGAGACGGAGGCCGGTGACCTCGCCAGAGAGCAGGCCAAGGCCGAGTCCGACGTCGAGGCGGTACGCGTCCGCGCCGACCGCGACCAGAAGCGGCTGGACTCCGGCCAGGTCTCCTCGGCCAAAGATCTGTCCAACCTCCAGTCCGAGATCGCCTCGCTGCACCGCCGCCAGAACGACCTCGAGGACGTGGTGCTGGAGATCATGGAGCGCCGCGAGGCCGCCGACGCCGAGGCCACCCGGCTGGCCGCCGAGCGCGCCGAGCTCACCGCCGGCCTCGCCACCATCGAGGAGAAGCGGGACGTCGCGCTGTCCGCCATCGACGAGGAGGACGGCCAGGCCAAGGGACGCCGCGGCGGCATCACCCCCGACATCCCCGCCGACCTGCTCGCCCTCTACGAGAAGCTGCGCGACCAGTACGGCATCGGCGCCGCCATGTTGCAGCACGGCCGCTGCCAGGGCTGCAAGGTCTCCCTGTCCATCGCCGACCTCAACCGCATCCGCGCCGCCGCCCCCGACGAGGTGATTCGCTGCGAGGAATGCCGCCGCATCCTCGTCCGCACCCCCGAGTCGGGCCTGTGAAGCTCGTCGTCGAAGCGGACGGCGGCTCGCGGGGCAACCCCGGCCCCGCCGGCTACGGCGCGGTGGTCAAGGCCCCCGACGGCGAGATCCTCGTCGAGACCGCCGACGCCCTCGGTGTCGCCACCAACAACGTCGCCGAGTACCAAGGCCTGATCGCGGGCCTGCGTTCCGCGCTCGCCCTGGCCGGCGACGGCGCCACCGTCGAGGTCCGCATGGACTCCAAGCTGGTCATCGAGCAGATGGCCGGCCGCTGGAAGATCAAGAACGAAGGCCTCCGCCCCCTGGCCCTGGAAGCCGGCACCCTGGCCCGCCGCCTCCGCGTCACCTGGAAGTGGATCCCCCGCGAACGCAACCGCGACGCCGACCGCCTGGCCAACGAGGCGATGGACGCCGCCGCCAAGGGCGCCACCTGGCAGTCGAAGTCCCTCCCCGCCACCACCCCCCGCCCCACGACGTCCACCACAGCACCCACCAACTCGCGCAAAACGACGTCCCCCCGCGAACCCTCATCAGGCACGGCACCCACCGCGCCGTCCGGCGGAGGAACCTCCTCCACCCGCCAGCGCCCCAAGTCCTCGACCGCCGAGCCTCTGTTCGACCTCACCCCCGATGGCGCACCCCCGTCCAAGGCTCCCGTCGAACCGGCCACCTCCGCCCCTTCGTCCAGTCCTCCCGCCACGGGGGCCAAACTCGGTACGGGTACGGGCACCGGCCCTGGGCGCGGAAGCGGCTGGCGGGCGTCGTCCACCACCGCGACGTCCCTCCTGCTCCTCCGCCACGGCGAGACCCCGTTCTCCGTCGAACGCCGCTTCTCCGGCATCGGCGACCCCGAACTCACCGCCACCGGCCTGCGCCAGGCCGAGGCCGCCGCCACCCGCCTCTCCCGCGCCCCCTACGCCGTCGACGTGATCGTCAGCTCCCCCCTGAGCCGCGCCCGCGCCACCGCCGAGGCCGTGGCGACCCGCACCGGCGTCGAGGTCCTCATCGAGGACGGCCTCCGCGAGCTCGACTTCGGCGACTGGGAGGGCCAGACCTTCACCGAGATCCAGCGCCACTGGCCCACCGAACTGAAGGACTGGCTCGCCGACCCCTCCGCCGCCCCACCCGGTGGCGAGAGCTTCTCCCAGGCCGCCGACCGCGTGAGCACCGTCAAGGAGAAGCTCCTCCTCGACCACAAGGGCAAAACCGTCCTGGTCGTCTCCCACGTCACCCCCATCAAGCTCCTCCTTCGCTTCGCCCTCCTGGCCCCCCCGGAGGTCCTCTACCGCATCCACCTGGACGTGGCCTCCCTCTCCGCCGTCGACTACTTCCCCGACGGCCCCGAGCTCGTCACCTCGATCAACGACACCGCTCACCTCCGCTGACCTGGGACACCCCGCCCTCTTTGATCCGTTAGGCTGGAACCACGGCGGGCGAGCCGGCCGGGCGGCCGCGTCGGGGCCCATGGCCCCGCCGAGGAAGGTCCGGGCTCCGCAGGGCATGGTGGTCGGTAACGCCGACCCGGGGTGACCCGCGGGACAGTGCCACAGAAAACAAACCGCCCTCCCTGCCTAACCGCAGGAGGGGTAAGGGTGAAACGGTGGTGTAAGAGACCACCAGCGCCCACGGCGACGTGGGCGGCTAGGTAAACCCCACCAGGAGCAAGGTCAAGAAGGGGCTCCCGCAAGGGATCCCCGCGCGCGGCGCCCGAGGGTGACCCGCCCGAGCCGCGCGGGTAGACCGCTCGAGGACGTCGGCAACGACGCCCCTAGATGGATGGCCGCCCCTTCGCAAAAGCGAAGGACAAAACCCGGCCTACAGGCCGACTCGCCCGCCCTCGGCCCTCTGACCAGCATCTTTCCCGGCGCTAGCAAGATCAGGGCACTTTCAGGGCACACGCAACGCCCGCTTGAACGCTGCATCCATCGCCGTCCGAGCCCGCCGCGACGCTTCCGGAACGAGATGCCCGTACAGATCCACAGTGGTAGTGATCGACTCGTGCCCAAGCCACCGAGACACCTCGGAGACGGGCACGCCGGCCCGGCATGGCTACGCCTGCCCGACGAGGAGATGAACCACCCAAGATGACGGCTGACGCCAGGGTCGTTGACAGATCCGATGTGGTGGACATGCTGTCTACTTGGCAGGACGCCAGCCAGTCTTGCCGCTCGCTCCATGTATAGATTGATCTCTGATGTCGCCGCTTTTATCGTAGGTAATCTCACCCGTATAAGCGTTTCGCCATACCTCGCGGTAGACGCCGCGATCTCGATCCAGAAGCGTGGTTGAGATCTCCAGTTGACCTCTATCGTGGCGCCAGGTTACCCGCTCGCGAACCTCTACCAGTGGACGATTCAATGGGTAGATGCGCGCTCTGACCAGAGACTCTGCGGGAGGAGTAGGAAGTTGCTGAACTCGACCGCCAATGATCCTAGCGCGGACGGCATGCGGCATAACCTTGACGTCCTGCCTGAGGTTCCCTTGCCCCGGGTTGCATTTGCTGCACAGAAGTAGACCGCTATCACGAGGTGCGCCGCACAGGCCACAAGGACGATCCCGGAACATGGATAGATCATAGCTTCAATGTGTCCAACACCCGCGGTTCAAGCCTGTAGTGCACATCGAGGGCACCCGATGATTTGCCCCGGGCAGCCTGCCCGGCATGGCTGCGCCTGCCCGACGAGGAGATGGACCAGCCCATGGACGACTGACGCCATGTGGGAGGGCCGGGAGTGGAGGCTTCACGCTCCCGGCCCTCCAAGCCTGAGCAGGAGTCGAACCCGCATCTCCCCCTTGCGAAAGGGGCGCTCTATCCGTTGAGCTATCAGGAGCTTTGCTGGCCAGTGCCAGTGAACCGGAACAATGATTGCAGTCTACCGCAATGATCATGGTCGTTCGCGCCAAGCCAGGGCACATCGAGGGCACATGGCACCCGGAGACGACATCAAACGTAGGCATACGATCACCGCGAACTCGCAGGTCGGAGTGAAGCGTGCGAGCAGTAAAGCAGGTCACAGACCTGCCGAATTACCCGGCCTACAGGCCGACTCGCCCGTCCCTAGCCTTCTGGCCAGCACCTTAGGGGCCATGGGCGGCCTCTGTTCCGCTGCCGTTCCGGGCGCCGAGTTTGATCATGGCGTCAATGGCGCCCCGACCAAGATCGGCATCGTCCGGAAATAGATGCCCGTATGTGTCCATGTCGATGCCTTGGTCTTCAGCGGGGACAGAACTCCCTTACCAACCACCGCCAGGCATCCGGCGCAGCGGCCCCGGCCTGAGCCGGTAGGCCGATCCATCGGTGCGGTCAGGTCGATCCACCGTACCGGCCGGCGGTCCAGACGATGTGCTTGAACTGCGCCGGGGTCAACGGCTGCCCGGGTGCGATGCCAGCGGGTTGTTCCCCTTCTTGGAAGTACACGATGGCGCACCTGTAGCAGTACCAGTCCATGCGCTGCCGTCTCGGTGGAGCGCGCGGCGGCGTAGGCGGCAGGCACGCTCAGGACACTGTCGCTGTACCCGCACCGGGAACACGGCGTGAGCCGACCCTCGTGAACTTTGGCACCCATCAGATCCCACCCACCGGTCGTCGGGTCCGTACGTCGTGGCGGCTCGGACGCACCGGGCATGCGACGGCTGCGCCAATCCCATAGTCGTTCCTTACGGTGAGCTGTCCACTCGCACGCCAAGTGGGTGAGACAGAACCATGAAGCCGCCGGGGATGCCGGTCGACATGCGTCACCTGGAGGGTGGCCTCAGTGGTGGAGCCGCCATAGGGCCGAGGACTGGGTTCCGTGGGGGTTCCTGATGATGCCCAGGGCGTAGACGGTGGTGTCGACGGTGGTGAGGTCGGTGATCTCGTATGGTAGGTCGTTGTCGACTGGGAGGGATTCTCTGGTCCAGTGGCCTTTGGTCAGGTGCCATAGCTCGCCTTGGCCGTCGAAGGTGTGTTTTGTGTGGAGGGTCGTCCATAGGCCGCCGGAGCCGTCGGGTTCGGCGTCGGAGAATCCCTGGTTGTGTTCTGCGGACGGGCCCCATGTGCAGGTCCATCCGGTGGTGGTGTGGTGGAGGGCGACGGGTCTGGGGTGGCTTACCGGCTCGTCGCCGTCGGGGGGGTACTCGTGCCAGCGGTAGTCGGCCAGTAACCAGAACTCGGTGTCGGTTGTCGGTACGACGCCGCCTGGGAGTAGCCGGCCCTTGTCCGAGGGGACCGGGGTGGCGTCGGGGGGGAGCGGCATGGTGGGGAGGTCGACTCGTTGCCATGTTGTGCCGGTCCACCTGGCCAGTTCCGCGACCGGTTCGTGCTCGCCTCGGGAGGTGAAGCCGCCGAGCAGCCAGGGGGCCTGGTCGGTTCCGCTCATCTTGCCGCTGCTGTCGATGGGAAGCGGGGCGAGTTGCCAGGTCGTGCCGTTCCAGTGGGCCGACGTGGTGTGGTTGGCCGCCCAGCGGCCGCGGGCGGTGAGTACGGAGCCGTTCGCCTCGTCGAGTGTGAGCGGGGGAGGCTGCCGGCGCCATGCCGTGCCGTTCCAGAACTGCGTGGTCTGGCCGAAGACCCAGATGTGCTGGGCGTCGGCGACGGTGTACGGCCATAGGGCGCTGTCGCCTGGCATGGCCGGGAGCTTGGTCCATCTCTGGCCGTCCCACCGCATGAGGATGTTCTGCGAGCCCTCGGCGGGGGGGACGTGCATGGCCCACAGGGAGTCGTCGGCGGCCGTGCCGGTGTACAGGCCTCCGCCGGGTGCGCTCCACACCAGTTCCCAGCCGGAGGCCGCCTCCCGCGGGGCGAACTGGTTCACCCGCCGGGGCGGGCTGGGGCAGGAGTCCGTCGTTTCCAGGGGGTCGGCCACGGCGGTGGCCGGCGGGGCGGTGGAACGTGCAGGTGATGCGGTGGTGCCGCAGCCCGCGACAAGCAGAGCCAGGATCAGGACTCGCTTCATACGGGACGAGTCTGGCAGACGTCTGAGGTGATCAGACGGTGGCGATGCAGTCGATTTCGATGTCGAAGGTTCCCGGCCAGGCCGGGACGCACACGAATATCCGGGCGGGCGGCTCGGCGGGGAAGTAGCGGGCGTAGACCGTGTTGACCGCGGCGAATTTCTCGACCGATGTGCAGTACACGTTGCATTTGAGAACGCCTGCCAGAGAAGACCCCGCCGTCTCCAGGCAGAGCTTCATCTGTTCCAGCACCAGCTCGGTTTGCCGTTCGATCGAGGCTCCATGGACGACCTTGCCGGTGTCGGGGTCGAACGGCGGGAATCCCGAGACGTACAGGGTGTCGCCACTGCGTGTGACGGCCGAGGTGGGTGCTTTCCACCGTTCGAGGTAGGTCGACAGCGGCTCGACACGGATGATCTCTCTCGTCATCGCTGGTTCTCCGCTCGGTCTGCCTGGTGGGGCGGTCACCAGGCGGCGGCGTCCACGTAAGGCCGGGTCCAGACCATGACGTGCAACATGACGGCTTTGGTGAAGGCGGCGTGCATGCGGTCGACCTGCTCGGACGAGGCGCCCTTGGCGGCCAGGTACTCACGCGAGGTGGTGATGACCACGGCGGTGAAGGCGAGTAGGTAGCGCATGGGGATGTGGTCGACGGAGTCGGCGTGGTCGGTGGCGTTCTTCTTGGCGCGGGTGTGGCGCAGCCCGATCTCGTGCTGGTAGTTCAGCCAGTTCTGATCCAGCGGCCGGGTACAGGCGTCGATGATGAACCGGTCGAACCGCGGTTTGGTGGCGGCTCCGTATTCGGGGTTGGGCGTGCCGTCGGGATGGCCGGAGAACGGTCGCATGAACGGCAACTAGCCGAGCCGCGTGCGCCACGCGCCGACCATGTCGTCGGCCTGGTCGGCGAGAATCCCGGCGGCTTCCCGCAAGGCCCGCTCGTCGTCCGCGGTCAGCCCGACCGCCTCCTTCAACCGTCGCAGATCCTCAAGGGTCAGCGGTGAGGTGTGGCGGCCTCGGCGGTGCCGTAGGTGTAGCCGGGGATCTGCTCGGGATGGTCGGTCACCGATTCCGGTGTCGAGGTGTGAGTGCGCATCGCAAAGCCTCCCTTGATACCCAGAAAGCGTGACGAAGGGTAACAAATCACCCATATCTGCACATTACCGGAGGGACGCTTCGGCGACGGTCGAAGGGATGCGCGCGGGGTGGACCGGAGCCTGCCTACCGGGTCTGGTCGGTCGGACGGATGAGGATCTCGTTGACGGCCACGTGTTCCGGCTGGGTGAGTGCGTACACGATGGCGTTGGCGATGTCCTCGGGGTGGAGGATGCGCATGGAGGTGGCCATCTGCTGGGCGGCGGCCCGCATCGTGGGGTCCGTGATGTGGCTCGCCAGTTCGGTGGCGACGAAGCCGGGCTCTATGACCACGACGCGGACGCCCTGGGTGGTGACCTCCTGGCGCAGGGACTCGGCGAAGGCGGTTATGCCGAACTTCGTGGCGGCGTAGACGCCGCTGTTGGCCGAGGCGATGCGGCCCGAGGTGGAGGAGATCTGCAGGACGGTGCCTTTGCTTGCCAGCAGGTGTGGCAGCGCGGCGTGGACCGTGTACATCGAGCCGAGCAGGTTGGTCTCGACCATGCGGGTCCATTCGGTGGTGTCCGCGCCCGCGATCGGGCCGCTGAGCATCACCCCGGCGTTGTTCACCAGGACGTCCAGGGCGCCGAAGCGGTCGACGGTCGCCGCGACCGCGGCCCGTACGGACTCCGGGTCGGTCACGTCCAGTTCGAGGGTCAGGACCTCGCCGGGCGCCTTGCGTGCCAGAGACTCCAATCGGTCGGCGCGCCGGGCGCCGACCGCGACCAGGGCTCCTTCGGCGGAGAGGGCCAGCGCGGTGGCCTCGCCGATGCCTGACGATGCTCCGGTGACGAGGACGACTTTTCCATCCAGTGTGGTGCTCATGTGCTTCCTTCCGTGAGGGCTTCCGGCCCGCTTGACCAGCGGAAACGGCCTAAGCGGACCAGGTGGTCACGTTAGCGTAGCACCTATCCGGACCGGGTGGTCACCTTAGTCGGTAGACTGACGAACGGAAGGGAGGCGCATGACCGGAACCAAGTCCGCCGTCCCGTCGCGCAGTGACGCGGTGCGTAACCGGCGGCTGCTGCTGGACGCCGCGGCCAAGACGTTCGCCGAGCGCGGGGTCGACGTGTCCATCGGGGAGATCGCGCAACGTGCGGGGGTGGGGAAGGGCACGGTGTTCCGCCATTTCTCCTCCAAGGAGGAGCTGCTGGCGGCGATCATGCTCAGCATGCTCGACGAGCTGGTGGACACCGCCACCGCCCTGCTCGCCGCCGAGGATCCCGCTCAGGGGTTGCGGGACTTCATGACCGCGGGTGTGGGGATCTTCGTCAGGGATCGTGCGTTCTGCGAGGTCATCGGCCGCCCGTCCCTGCAGAACCCCGAGGTCCGTGACGCCATCGACCGCCTGTGCGACGTCGCCGAGGCCCTGACCGCACGCGCCCGCCACCATAACTCCGTCCGCCCCGACCTCACCGGCACCGACGTCGTCCTGCTCCTGGGCGGCATTCAACACACGGCGGCCCCCCTGCTGACCGCCAACCCGCAGGCCTGGCACCGCTACCTCGTCCTGACCCTCGACGCCCTCACCACCCACACGGGCGAGCCTCTCCCGCACCCGCCTCCACGCCACCTTCCGCTGACCCCGCCGGATCCCGGAAACGCGCGCTGAGCAGGCGGTATCAGGGGTTCCCGCACCCCGCCAAGATCTAGGCGCACGTGACGTCGCCGTGGCGGTGCCGAAGTGGGCCGAAGGTCGTGGGACGGGCGGGGTGCGGCGAGCGTGCGGGGGCTTCGGGGCGCGGTCAGCGGATCTTGGCGCCGTAGACGTGGTCGACGGTCATCGTCATGAGCACTCTGCGCTCGGAGATCATCGCGGAGCGGTATTCGTCCCAGTCGGGGTGTTCGCCGGCGGCGCTGCGGTAGTAGTTCACCAGGGCTTCGACCTCGGGGCCGTGAGGGTCGGTTCCCGGGCCGGTGAGGGTGGCTGTGCCTTCGGCGGTGGCCCAGGCGCCGCCGTCGGGACTGGTCACCTCCAGGGTGGCTCGGGGGTCTCGGCGGAGGTTGGCGGTTTTGGCTCGTCCTTCGGCCATTGAGACGTGGATGACGCCGGCTTCCCGGTCGTAGAAGGGGAGGACGGGGGAGAGCTGGGGGCGGCCGTCGGACTTGATCGTCGCCAGGACGCACAGGCGGGCTTCCGCGATCAGCGCGTGTGGGTCGAAGGGTGTGGTGGTCATGGTCTGAGCCTAGGCGTGATGGGGGCGGGTATTCCTGGCGATGCGCGTGGGTGTGGTCGTGTCTCCGCGGCTCGGGACACGCGTCGCCCGCGGGCCCGGGCTTCTCGCGGGGCGGGGGTTCTCGCGCCGCCGGTTCGGTGATTCCGAGCGCTCGGGAGCGAGTTCTTTTCTCTTCGGTATGAACTCGGGGTCTTTCGCGGGCGTCTTACTGGCATGCCGCAGATCTCCGTTCGCAAGGGCCTGTTGGCCGTGGTTCCGGGGCAGGTTCTGGTCGCCGGGGTTGTCGTCGCTCTGCTGGATCGGGCCGCGGTAGGCGCGCTTCCGGAGGGGATGCCGGACGGGGAGATCGGTCCGGTGTGGACGCGTCCGGCCACGTTGTTCTTCGGGGTCGTGGCGGTTCTGTTCGCGGCGGTGGTGGGGGCGTTGTGGCGTGGGTCGGCGCGGGGGGTGGCGGTGGGGCTGGCCGGGATGGGGGTGCTCACACCGGTTTACCTGGGGGGGCTGGTTGTGGTGGCGCTGATGGAGACGCATGTCTACGACGGGTTCTCGGTGGACGAGCGCTACTTTCCCCACTGGTATCCGCCGGGCCGCGCGGCGGTGCTGGGAGCGGCGGGGATGGCGTACCTGGTGAGTGTGGTCACGGTGGTCAGGGGGTTGGGTGGGAGAGGGCACGGTGGTCGGCCGTCCCGGCTGGTGGCGGTGATCTTGGGGCATCTGCCGCTGGTGGGGGTGAACATCACGATCCTCGATCTCGTGGCGGCCGGGCAGGCGGGGCCGATCGCGCGTGAGGAGGTGCGGGCCGCCCCCGCGGGGGAGTACGCGGGGGTGGGGGACTACTACTTGGGCCGGCTCGGGGAGCCCATCGCGATGTACGCCCTCCTGTTCGGGCTCGCCGGGGTGATCGCCCTGGTACTGGCCGGGATCGTCTGGCGGGCCGGGGTTTCCACGCCGCTGCTGGTCGTGCACGGGGTGATGGGGATCCCCCTGCTGGTTCTGCTGCTGATGACGTCGGCACTCACGCCGTTCGCGCTCAGCGGGGCCGGAGGGGAGCCCTTTCCTGAGGTACTCGCCTCAGGGCCCGGCTGGTATCTGCCCGCGGTTCTCACCCACACCACGCTCGGAGCCGCCGTCTACGTCGCGAGTGTGGTGCTGATGATCAGGGCGATGGGGAGAGCCACCGCCACGGAGAGGACGCGGGAATCGGTCACGTCCTGATCGGGGTGGTCTGCGCGGACAGGATGAGCCAAGTGTCCTGTTCCCTGACCACCACATAGGTCAGCCATCCCGAGGACGAAGGCAGGGCCGTCCCGGGAGCGTCCCGCACCGCCGCCTCCCGCCCGTCGGTCACATGCTTGACGCCGGCCACGATCGCGACACCGGGACGGGCGAACCGGATGTCCGCGACCTCGACCGTCGTGGTCACGTCCGCCAGCGGCGTCTTCAGGGCGGCCTCCATCGCCTGACGGAGGGCGTCCTTTCCCCGCACACGGCGCCCCCCGAAGTTGACGATGCTCACCTCGTCCGCGTGCAGAGCGAGGAACCGTTCGACGTCGCCCTGGGACTCCTGCGCGTCGGCGACCAGTTGACGTATGGCCGCGATCTCGTCATCCATACGGCCCAACGTAGAACCTCAACTTCGCTTGAGGTCAACCTCCTGAGGGAGCCGGGGAGCGGGAGGCGGCTTTCGGTCCGGGGTGGTTCAGAAGTCCATGTCGCCGCCGGGCATGGCGGGGGCCGGGTTCTTCTCCGGCTTCTCGGCGATGACGGCCTCAGTGGTGAGGAACAGGGCGGCGATGGAGGCGGCGTTCTGCAGAGCTGAGCGGGTGACCTTGGCGGGGTCGATTATGCCTGCTTCGAGCATGTTGACGTACTCGCCGGTGGCGGCGTTGAGGCCTAGGCCTGGCTCCAGGTTGCGGACGTGTTCTACTACTACGCCGCCTTCCAGGCCGGCGTTGATCGCTATCTGCTTCAGGGGTTCCTCCAGGGCGCGTTTGACGATGTTCGCGCCGGTGGCCTCGTCGCCGGGCAGTTCCAGGGTGGGGAAGACCCTGGTGCCGGCCTGGATCAGGGCTACGCCGCCGCCGGGGACGATGCCCTCCTCGACGGCTGCCTTGGCGTTGCGGACGGCGTCTTCGATGCGGTGTTTGCGTTCCTTGAGTTCGACTTCGGTGGCGGCGCCGGCCTTGATGACGGCGACGCCGCCGGCCAGTTTGGCGAGGCGCTCCTGGAGCTTCTCGCGGTCGTAGTCGGAGTCGGTGTTCTCGATCTCGTTGCGGATCTGGTTGACGCGGCCGGCGATCTGCTCGGGGTCGCCGGCGCCGTCGACGATGGTGGTCTCGTCCTTGGTGACGATGACCTGGCGGGCGCGGCCGAGCAGGGCGAGGGTGGTGTTCTCCAGTTTGAGGCCCAGTTCCTCGGAGACGACGTGGCCGCCGGTGAGGGTGGCGATGTCCTGGAGCATGGCCTTGCGGCGGTCGCCGAAGCCGGGGGCCTTGACGGCGACGGACCTGAAGATGCCGCGGGCCTTGTTGAGGATGAGGGTGGCGAGCGCCTCGGTCTCGACGTCCTCGGCGACGATCACCAGCGGCTTGCCCGTCTGCATGACCGCCTCCAGGACCGGGAGCAGGTCCTTGGCCGCCGACACCTTGGCGGCGGTCAGCAGGATGTAGGGCTCCTCCAGGACCGCTTCGAGGCGCTCGGGGTCGGTCATGAAGTGCGGGGCGATGTATCCCTTGTCGAAGCGCATGCCCTCGGTGAGCTCGAGCTCCAGGCCGAAGGCGTTGCTCTCCTCGACGGTGATGACGCCTTCCTTGCCCACCTTGTCCA